>VHCZ01000149.1 GCA_016871535.1 Verrucomicrobiota bacterium | reverse complement strand
ATATGGCCATCGATGGATTGCTTGGTCTGGACTTCCTGAGAAATCGAATTCTGACCATGGACTTCAAAAGGGGCCGGATTTCGCTGAGGCGCTTTCGTGATGGCGCCTAAATCTGGACTAAAGTTATTCGCGAGAATGCCGATTAGATAGAACGGGATGTCCTATTTGTGACTATCTGGCGGTCCGGCGGCTCTTTGGAGCCGCCTTTTTTCTGTTAATCACTGGCATTCGGGAAGCACGGCGCCTTTTCCGTTCACCGCACCAGAAGCCGGCTTCGCTGGGAAGATGCCTGGAGTGGTGATAATGATCACGCCCAGAATGACGACCGCCGCGGCCACGAGCATTCTGGGCGTCAATTGCTCCCCACCAATGGACCATCCCAGGAAAACCGCCACGACCGGGTTGACGTAGGCATACGTCGAGAGCCGCGCCGGGGTGCTGACTTTCAACAACCAGCTATACGACGTGAATCCCAGCATCGAGCCGATGAAAACCAGAAACAGATACCCGGCCGCCGAGCGCGCCGAAATCTCTGTAATATGGAACCGCCCCATTTCTCCCGCGAAGAAACCCATCACCGTGAGCAAAGCTCCCCCCATGATCATCTGCAACGCGACGCCCATGAGCGCCGAATCCGGTTTCGGCGTGTAGCGCACGTAAAGCGAGCCGCCGGCCCAAAAGAGGCTGGCCAACATCAACGCGCCCACGCCGGCCGGATCGATCGCTCCGTGGTGGGTTCCGGAGCGGCCGCCCACGAGCAGGACCATGCCGAAAAACCCGACCAAAATTCCGAGCAGCGTCTGCGCGCACGGACGCGTGCCTTTGGGGCGCAACCATTCCAACAGCGCAAACCACAGCGGCGTCACCGCGATGAGCAAGGCCGCGACGCTGGAAGACACTCTTTGCTCGGCCCAGTTGAGACCGCCGTTGCCGATTCCCAGCAGCAACGCGCCGGCAATCGCGGCGTTCTTCCAGTGGATCGCTTCCGGTCTGGGCGTTCCGCTCAGACGCAGCCACACGTAAAAAATGGCTCCGGCCAGAAGAAAGCGTGTGCCGCCCATGAGGAACGGCGGGATCGTTTCCACGGCATATCGGATCGCCAGATACGTTGCTCCCCAAATAATATAGACCGCCGCAAACGCGGCGATGATCAGCGACCGGGGAGGCTGTTTGTCTTTCGTTCCGTGCACAGAATAGACGCTCATACTAACGGACGCGCGACCGCGGCAAAGATTATTCGGCGGGAGAGGAAAGAGGCAGTGTCCCCCAAGTTGTTGGTGGTTTCTTGGACTGTGCCGGCAAGCGAAGCGCGATGCCCCTTTGGGCAGCGCCCGGTACCGGAGACAATTTCGGCAACTCCGGCCGCAGGGTTCTCTTCGAGTGGATAACCTCGGCTTTCCCTGCGCGCGCTTTCGTGTTTTGCTGACCGTCACTATGGCAAAGAAACTTTCTGGCCGCTGCGCCTGCGGCTCCATCCGCTACCAACTCCTAACCCAGCCGATGTTCATTAACTGCTGTCATTGCGCCGACTGCCAGCGGTTGACCGGCAGCGCGTTCGTGCTCAACGCGATCATCGAGACCCAAGCGATCAAGCTCCTGCGCGGCCAGCCGGTGGCCGTGCCGGTGCCGCGTGAGTACGGACCGCACGATATCTACCGCTGCCCCAAATGTCAGACCGCCCTCTGGAGCGACTACGGGCACAGGCCCAATGTCCGATTTGTGCGCGTCGGCACGCTCGACAAGCCGGGCGCACTGAAGCCGGACGCGCACATCTTCACCCGCTGGAAGGTGAAGTGGCTCAAGCTGCCGAAAGGAACGCCGGCATTCCGAAATTACTACAAAACGAGCAAGCTCTGGCCCAAAGCCAGTTTCAAACGCCTGAACGCCGCGCTCGGAAAGGCGGAAAGCTGACGAGGTTGTAAATGGACGTAAGAATTCAGGAAATCATCAGTTGCAGTCGCCGCACTGCGGGCGCTGGCGACGACTTGCCCAGCAATGAGCAAGTCGTAAAGGCCGATGGCTTGGCCATCGGAGTTCGGCGCTCCGAGGGGCTTACCGATAATTCTTCTCCAGGCTTTTGATCCGTTGGTAGATGGGAGACCAGGTGGGTGTGCGCGCCTGGACGGCTTTGAACACGCGTTTGGCTTCGGCGGGGTCTTGCAAGCTGACCAGAACCACGTAGTCAAGTTCGATAGCCGCGAGCTTGGGGTCTTGAATGCTGAACCGATACCGGTTGAGGAAATCGCGCAAGCCATTGGCGCCCTGCCTTTGCGCCGCTTGCAGCGCCGACTCCAGCAAAGGCGGAAGGCCGGTCAAGTTGGCGCTCGGAGAAGGATTGGCCGGTTGCGAAGGCGCGACTTCGGAAGCCGATCCGCGCCTCTCGATCGTTTGATAAGTCGTCAGCACCTTCTTCAGCAAGCCGAAGACGGCCAGCACGATGAGAGCGCCGATGAGGTATTTGATCATTCTTCCACTCGTTCGATCCTGGCGCCCAAGCCCCGGAGCTTGGCGTCGATATTCTCGTAACCCCGGTCCAGATGGTAAATTCTTTTCACCAGCGTGCTGCCGCGGGCGGTCAGACCCGCGATCACCAAGGCCGCCGAAGCGCGCAGGTCGCTCGCCATCACGGGCGCGCCGCTCAGCGGTTTGCCGCCTTTTACTATCGCACTCGGCCCTTCAATCGCAATGTCTGCTCCGAGCCTCGCGAGTTCGCTCACGTGCATGAATCGCGCCTCAAAGATGCGCTCGGTAATGATGCTGATTCCCGGGGTCAAGGTCATGAGCGCCATCATTTGCGCCTGGACGTCGGTCGGAAAGCCGGCGTAGGGCAGCGTGGTGATATCGACCGGTTTGAGCCGTCCCCCGCGCCGCACGGTGAAGGACGGGCCGTTGCGCTCGATTTTCACGCCGGCTTCGCGAAGCTTGTCCAGCACGGCGTGCATGTGGTCGGCCCGCGCGCCATGGATCGTGACTTCGCCGTTCGTGGCCGCGGCCGCGATCGCAAAGGTGGCGGACTCGATTCGATCCGGGATCACTTCGTGATCCGCGCCGTGCAAGGCTTTGACGCCGGTGACGGTGATGGTGGGACTGCCGGCGCCGGCGATTCTGGCCCCCATCGCATTCAAGAAGTTCGCCAGGTCCACGACTTCCGGTTCGCACGCGGCGCTTTCAAGAATGGTGACGCCCTCGGCCAGGACGGCGGCCATCATCACGTTCGCGGTGCCCAGCACGGTCGGCCCGGCCCGGCCGCCGAGAAACAAATCGCCGCCCAGAAGTTTTGGCGCGGCAGCCGTGACGTAGCCATCGGCAATCGAGATTCGCGCGCCCAGGCCTTGCAGGCCTTTCAAGTGCAGGTCAATGGGCCTTGTCCCAATCACGCAGCCGCCCGGCAACGAGACTTTCGCTTTGTGCAAACGAGCCAGAAGCGGTCCGAGAATGCAGATCGATCCGCGCATTTTGCGCACCAGATCGTAATCGCCCACGCCCTTGACCTTCTCCGCGCGGATAGAGAGGGCGTTCCCGGAGAACTTCACCTCCGCGCCCAGGGAGGCCAGAATATCGCCCATGAACTTCACGTCGCTGAGATTCGGGACGCGGCGGATGGTGCAAAGCTCCGGCGTGAGCAAGGTCGCCGCCATGATCGGCAGCACGGCGTTCTTGGCGCCGCTGACGGTGACCTCTCCGCGCAGCGGCACGCCTCCTTTGATTAACAAGCTGTCCATGGTTTCGTGTCAGGTTCGTGCGAAAGAGTTCAAACCACGGATGGACACGGATGAACACGGATTCGAGAGACACGAATTGCACAAATTCCCGCGAACTAATTTGATCGCGTTCCCCTTCGTGGAAATTTGTGAAATTCGTGTCTGCTGCTTTTCGGCATCCGTGTTCATCCGTGTTATTCGTGGTCAAAAGGAAAAACCATCCTCAAAATCCGCTTGGCCGCGCCACGATTATTCGCGGACGGCCGCTGTGGTCGCATTCGACTGACTCAATGGTCCAGGTATGATCCTCAAACAAGGTCCGGATCCTTTCTTCCTGCCCGTCGCCGAATTCGAGCATGAGTTTGCCCTCCGGGCGAAGGAAACTCTTGGCCTTGGAAGCCAATGCGCGGTAGAAGCCCAGGCCGTCCTCACCGCCATCCAGAGCCAGGCGCGGATCGAAGTCGCGCACTTCCGGTTGGAGCGTTTCGATCTCGCGCGAAGGAATGTACGGCGGGTTCGACACGATCAAATCGAATCGAGCTCCGCCGGGCAAAGCGTCGAACCCATTGCCGCACCCAAACTGAATGCGATCCGAGAGGTGATGAGCTGCCGCATTTTCGCGCGCCACTTCCAGCGCGGCTTCGGAAACATCGACCGCCCGGAAGCGAACGGCCGGCGCGTTCACAGCCAGGGCCACGGCCAGGCAACCGCTGCCCGTGCCGAAATCGAGAGCCGTGACCGGGCCGGATTGGCCCGCCCGCTCGTTCAAAAACTTCCAGGCGCGCTCGGCCAGAAGTTCTGTCTCCGGGCGCGGCACGAGCACCGCCGGGGTGACCTTCAGTTCCAGACCGCAAAAGGAAGTGGAGCCGGTGATGTGCTGGAGGGGCTCGCGATGGCCACGGCGTTTGACCATCTGGCGGACGGCATCGATTTCGGTTTCCGACAGTGGCCGCGCGAAATTCAAGTATAGGTTCAGGCGCGGGATTTTCAACGCGTGCGCCAGGAGCAATTCGATCTGGAGCCGGGGCGAATCCACGCCTTTCTTGGCCAAAAAATCCGTGCTGCGCTGAATGACTTCCAAAACGGTCACGGCTTCACCAATACCGCAAAATGGCGCTCGCGCCATCCTAATTCCGGGGAGGCATTCGTCGTAGGAGGGTTCCTTCCGTTTCTTAACGGGAGGCAACGGAGACCACGGAGAGGTTGGGGAATTGAATCGAAACGGGATGCGATTTTCAAGTCAGCGCAACCCCGACAATTTTGTGTCCTTTTCCGGACGGGCGTGTATATGTTCCCACGACATCGCACTCGCTATGAAATCCACAACGCCGAGAAGCCCGGCCGGATTTACCTTGATCGAGCTTCTGGTGGTTATCGCGATCATCGCCATTCTGGCCAGCCTCCTCTTGCCGACCTTGACCCGCGCGCAGGAACAAGGGCGCCGCGTCAAGTGCGCCAGCAACCAGAAACAACTGGCGTTGGCCTGGGTGATGTATGCGGGGGACAACAACGACAACCTCGCCCACAACGGCTACATCGGCGGCGGCGGCAGCGCTTCCACCCCGCTCTGGATTCAAGGTTGGTACAATCACAACGCCTACCCGCAGGATTCGACCAACCGGCTTTTGCTGACGGACCCGCGGTTCGCACTGTTTGCGCCCTATTTGAAGGACGTGGGCGTTTACAAGTGTCCGACAGATCGCAAGACGATCCGGGTTGGCCAGATGACTTTGCCCAAGGTGCGCAGCTACGGGATGAATTGGTTCTTGGGCTGGGGCCGGGGCGGAAACGCGATGCGCGGCGAACCGCCTTCCAACTACAAAAGGTTTTACAAGATGTCCGAGATTACCTCGCCATCGCCGGCCGACACGTTCGTGTTCATCGATGTTCACCCCGAAAGTATTTGCTGGCCGTTTTTCGGGGTGTTGATGTCGCCGAGCTTTTTTATGTTCCCGGCCAGCTATCACAATCGGGCCAGCGTGATGGGGTTCGCGGACGGCCATGTCGATGCGAAACAATGGAAGGACGCACGCACCTTCCAACCCAACCGAACCACGGACTGGCACGGACACAGCACCGGCTCGCCCAATAACCCGGACTTGCTCTGGCTGCAGCAACACGCCAGCAGTTTGAAATGAGACCGCCCCGAACCAGAGCGCGCACCGCGGGCATGAACCGAAAACCGTGCGGACCGCAGCCTTTAGGCTGCTTCCGCGCACTCTCCAGAGTCGAGCGTGGAAGCGGCCTAAAGGCCACGGTCCGGGAGACGGGTTCATGGGCAGCCCGACTGTGGAGTGACCTTCAAAGCCGTGCGTGCGGACGATGGAGTTCCGTCGACGAGGCGCCGGCGAGCACACGCGCGGGCGCGTGTGTTCCCCACCCCTGCTATGCCTGACTGGCTTATCACTTCTTTCCAAACCGCTTCGACGCCGACCGTCGGAGAGCTTTTCTGGCGGCTCGGAGGCGCGTTCCTCCTCGGCGTCGCGGTCGCGGGCATTTATCGCGCCACACGCGGACACGAAGCGGTCCCGACGTTCCCGCCCACGCTGGTTTTGCTCTCCATCCTTATCGCCATGGTGACGCAGGTCATCGGCGACAACGTGGCGCGGGCGTTCAGTTTGGTGGGCGCGCTTTCGATCGTCCGCTTCCGCACCGTGGTTCGCGACACGCAAGACACCGCGTTTGTGATTTTTGCGGTCGTCGTGGGCATGGCCGTCGGCGCGAATTACTTCGTGCTCGCCTTGATTGGACTCAGCGTCGTCGGCGTTGCCGCCGCGCTGACGCGGCCGAAAAGTTCGCCCAAGGATTGGTCGAACGTCGATTGCGTAGTGGAAATCCGCATGGAAGCGCACGAAGGGCCGGGAGAAATTCTGCAAGGCGTGTTCGACGAGGCGCTGGAGTTTTACGAAATGCTGTCGGTCGGCACGGCTCAAAAAGGGGAGGCCGTCGATATCAGTTATCGGGTGCGGCTGAAGAAGGACGTGCTCCCGGCGGCGTTTGTCGCGCAACTGAACGCGCTCGAACCGGTGCAGCGCGTGGATTTCCGGCGGAGTTCGGATAGGGATTGAATCGCCGGTTAATCGTTAAAATGGTGACGGCGTTACATCGGTTCAGTTGAGTCTCGCTGGATGCTCAAGCACGCCTCAAGCACGTGGCGTGGGCCGGTCGAAAGCGCCAGAGGGACTGGCGCAGTCCAAAAGCTGGCGCAGGGTCGGGCAGCTTGGCCAACGCGGAGCTCTTGGAGTGCGAGCAGTCCTCTGCCGCTTTGCGTTGCGATCCCCGCAAACGTCGTCTTGGGGTTGCTGTTGCGTGGGAACCGTGGTTTGATTCCGGGAGATGATTGCACCCATTCTGAGAATCGTTCGAACCGCCGTCGCCGCCACTTTTGGTCTTCTTCTGGCCGCAGGGTGCCAGCACTCTCCGAAGGAGACGTCCTTCACGAATTTGTTCCAACAGGACGGCGTGCCTAAAGGGTGGTTGGTCCGCAATTGGGCCGATGTCAAAGACCCGCATCCGGGCGGCGGCGTTTGGAAAGTGGAAAAGGGGATTCTCTACGGAAGCGACCCCCGGGGGAGCTGGCTGATCAGCGAAAAGGAATACGCCGATTTCATCCTCGAATTCGAGTTCAAGCTCGGCGAGCAAGGCAACAGCGGCTGCGGGCTGCGCTTCCCCTTGGCGGGCGATCCTGCGTTTGACGGTTTGGAATTGCAGATGGTCGATCCGCGTTACTACGGCGGCGAGCCGGCGCTGCCCGAAGAATTGACCGGCGGATTGTATCGGGCGGTCGCGCCGCAAAAGCAGGTGTTCAGGCCGCTGGACTGGAACAAATACGAAATCGCCTGCCAGGGGCCCTGGGTGAAAGTGGCGCTCAATGGCGAGGTGATTCTGGAGGTCGATCTGGACCAGGAAACCAAGAAACCCAAGCGCCACGACGGGTCGGACGCGCCGCCTTTGAAGGACCGTCCGCGCAGGGGACACATTGGATTTCAGGAGTTAAGCCGGGGCGGAAGCCAGGTCCAGATTCGCAACGCGCGAGTCAAGGAGCTGGAGTAATCAAGGAGGGGTGCCGGATCCCGCGGCCTGGCGGCAGGCGTCGGCGACTGTGCTCAGGTTCTCCAGAAAGCGCTCGCGTTCCTGAGCCGGCAAAGCCGAGAGAATGTCCGTTTGCAGAGCGACCGCAAGCTCGCGCGCTTCTCCGTATTTCTTCCGGCCTAACGGCAGCAGCCGAATTCGATGGGCGCGCCGGTCCTGTTCGTGTTCCTTTCGCTCGAGGAAGCCGGCGTTTTCCATTCGCTCCAGCAGCGAAGCGACCGTGTTGGGGTCGCTGCTCATGGCGACGGTGAGTTGGCGTTGGGTCATGCCTTTGGGATCGCCTTCCAGCAGGGAGCGCATCACGGTGAACTGGTCTGGAGTGACGCCCAGGTGCGCAATCCGGCGGCGAAACGCCTGGTTCAAGCCGTACCACGCCCGCCGCATGAGCGGGGGCAACCGGCGACGTTCGGGGGAATCGATGGGGGCCGGTTGAGAATCGGATTTGGTCGCTGCCGGGCGCATTTTTGCCGTTTGACAAATTATACGTGTAGGTATTATTTCGTCCAGGATTTCTGTCGCTGTAGAATCCTCCCTGCTCCCAGGGAAGAACCAGAGCGGTTTATGTTGCCCGTTTTTCGTTACGTTTGTAATCGTGTAATCGTTTTGTCGAAGAGTCACCATGAAAACTAAATCTCTGCTTGCCGTCGCCGTCGGCAGTTGGCTCCTTGCTCACTCCGGCGGGTCCCTCCTCCCGGTCAACGCGGCGCCTGTGCGCGGCTGGCTGAGCTGGCGCGGTCCCGAACAGAACGGCACTTCGCGCGAGAAAGGATTGCCCGAAAAACTGGCGGTGGAGCAGGCCCTCTGGGCGGCGGATTTCCCTGGCGCTTCCACGCCGGTGATCGCCGGCAACAAGCTTTACGTGATGGGTTACCTGGGCGACGGCCCGGAACTCCAGGAAGGCGTCGCGTGTTTCGACGCGGAGACGGGCCAGAAGCTATGGCAGCAACTTTTCAGCGATTTCCTCAGCGACATCATTTACAAACGCTACGCGACCTCGAGCCCGACCGTGGATCCGGAGACGGGCAACGTCTATGTGCAGGGCACGCAAGGCATCCTGGCCGCGTTCACACCGGACGGAAAGCCGCTCTGGCAGCACTCCATGATGGAGGCCTATGGGCGATTGACGTTCCCGAATGGCCGGACAGCATCGCCGTTGATCGATCGCGATCTGGTGATCACCCGGGGCATCACCGCGAACTGGGGCGCGCACGGTCCGGGTGGAGATCGGTTTTACGCTTTTGACAAGAATACCGGCGAGCTCGTCTGGTCTTCAAGTCCCGGTGACCGCCCGAAAGACAATTCCTATTCCTCGCCTTATCTAACTTTTCTGGACGGCCGGCGAGTTTTGATCGCGACGGCTGGGGATGGAAGCGTGGTCTGCGTCAATGCCCGAACCGGGGATCCGATCTGGCGCGTGCCGCTCGGCAAGGCCGGGATCAACGCCACCGTGCTCGTGCACAACAACGACAAAGTCGTCGCGATCTACGGCACGCCCTATGAACCCGGCCAAATGGTCGCGTTCCGAATCCCGAAAGTCGCGCCGAGTTCGCCGACAAACGCGCCCGTGGTCGTGGAACGCGCCCAAGTCGAAATCTGGAGCCAGGATATTTCGACCTCGACCAGTTCGCCGATCCTGGTGGGAGACCGAATTTATGTCGTGGCGGAGAAGGGCGATCTGATCGCGCTCGACGTCAACAGCGGAAAAGTTTTCTGGACGCTGAAGATCGGGATCGAACAACGCAATTCCTGTCCGCTCTACGCCGACGGCAAGCTTTACGTGCCGATGCTGGACGACCCGGCGGTCAAGACCGAAACCGGCAGCGAGACCGGAACCGAGGCCGGCACCAAAGGCGCGCTCTATGTCATTCGCCCGTCCGAAAGCCGGGGAGAAATTCTGAGCCACCTCTCTCTGGATGGACGCTGTTTCGGCACACCGACGGCTTACAACGGAAAGGTGTACCTCCAGACGGCGAAGAAGATTTACTGTTTCGGAAAGAAGGGAAACAATCCCGGCCTGCCGCCGGCGCTCGCCGCCGAAAAGTGGCCGGCGCCCGGGCCCGCCGGCCAACTTCAGGTAATTCCATCCGAAGTATTGCTGCGGCCCGGCCAGACCGCTTCCTTTCGCGTTCGTTCCCTCGACGCGAACGGATTTCCGGTCGAAGAAATCAAGGACGTCCGGCACGTCAAATGGGCCTCTTACATTCCGCCGACAGCGCGGGTCCGTTCGACGATGAAAGGAACGTTCGATGCCGACGGGAAGCTGGTGGCGGCGACGGACGCCGTTCCTTCGGCGGGCGCGTTCGAGGCCACGCTCGAAAACTTGAAGGGCTACATTCGCGGAAGAGTCCTGCCGTATTTGCCGATCAAACAGGATTTTGAATCGTTCGTGCTTAGCGAAAAAACCACCAACACCGTCGAAGAGCCAACCCCGTACGCCTATCCACCGTTGCCGTGGATCGGCGCGCGCTTCAAATTCGAAGTCCGCGACGTCCAAGGCACCAAGGCTCTGACGAAAACAATCGACAACAAGTTTTTCCAGCGCGCCACAGTCTTCATCGGCGCCGCGGAGGCAAAGAATTACACGATCCAGGCGGACGTGATGAGCGAGGGCCGGATGCGCGGGGACCGGGTCCTGAAGATGTCGGAGGTTGGACTGATCAACCAGCGGTATATGATCGTGCTGCAAGGCAACGCCCAAAAGCTGCAAGTGACCTCCAATGAAGAGCGCCTCTGCGTGCCAGCCAAAGAAGCGCCGTCGAACTTCCGCTGGCAACCCAATGTCTGGTACACGTTGAAAGCGCGAGTGGATGTGGCGGCGGATGGTTCGGGCGTCGTCCGCGCCAAAGCCTGGAAACGCGGGGATCCGGAGCCGGAAGCGTGGACCCTGGAGGCGCCGCACGCGCATGCGCATCGGAACGGTTCGCCGGGCCTGTTTGGCTTCTCGCCGCAGGACATGCGGGCTTACATTGACAACGTGAGCGTGACGCCGAATTGAACCACGATGCCGGTCATTTCGAGATTCTTTGGCATCACGATACGCATCAATCCACGGGACCATCTGCCTCCGCATTTCCATGCCCAATACGCTGACGACGAGGCCTCTTCAACTGCTCTCTGAAAGAACATCTGCTCTAACTCTCAACGAAAAACCACCCCCCTCATGAAGAAGTTCCAAATCCTCACCGCCGCATTGATGCTGTGCGGCCTGATTTCAATTGCCGAAGACTGGCCCCAATGGGGCGGCCATACTCTGGGCCGGAACATGTACTCGCCCGCCAAAGGCCTGCCGGATCGTGTTGAAGCCGGCAAGTTCAAGTCCGGCACCGAGGACATTGATCTCCAAACCACCAAGAACGTGCGCTATGTGGCCAAGCTTGGCTCCCAGAGCTACGGCAACACGACGGTCGCCGGCGGCAAGGTCTTCATCGGCACTAACAACGATTCGCCGCGCGATCCTCAACATCAAGGGGACCGCAGCATCTTGATGGTCTTTGAGGAAAAGACCGGCGAATTCCTCTGGCAGTTGGTTGTCCCCAAACTCGCATCGGGCAAGGTCAACGACTGGGAAAACCTCGGCTTGCTCTCTTCGCCGACCGTCGAGGGAGATCGGGTCTATGTCGTCACGAGCCGCTGCGAGGTGCTATGTCTGGATGTCCATGGCATGGCCAATGGCAACGACGGCCCCTTCCAGGATGAGGCGCAATACTTCGTCGGACCGGGCAACCCCAAGAAGGCCAAGATCGGCCCCAAAGACGCGGATATTATCTGGAAATACGACATGATGGATGAACTGGGCGTATTCCCTCACAACGCCTCCAACAGTTCCCCGCTCGTCGTGGGCGATCTGGTTTATGTGTGCACATCGAACGGACAGGACTGGAGCCACTCGAATATTCCCTCGCCGCAGTCCCCGAGTTTTATCGCCTTGAACAAGAAGACCGGTGAATTGGCGGGCGAAGACGACGCAAACATCGGGCCGAGGATTTACCACGGCCAGTGGAGTTCCGCCTCGGCCGGTCTGGTCAATGGCCGGGAGCTCATCTTCTTCGGCGGCGGCGACGGCTTCTGCTACGCGTTTGACGCCAAGCCCGTCAAAGAGGGCGAAAACTACTTTTTGAAGACGGTGTGGAAATACGATTGCAACCCCCCCGAATACAAAGTCAAAGACGGCCGGCCGATCAAATATCCGGACGCCAACGGCCCCAGCGAAATCAACTCCACGCCGGTGTTCTATAAGAACCGGGTCTATGTAGCCGTCGGACAAGATCCGGAGCACGGCGAAGGTGTGGGGCATCTGGTGTGCATTGACGCGACCAAGACGGGTGACATCACCAAAACCGGCGCGATCTGGAGTTTCAAGGGGATTCATCGCAGCATCTCCACGGTGTCGATCGATCCGGCCACCGGCTTGTTGTTCGTCGGCGATTTTTCCGGCTTCGTCTATTGCCTCGATGCGGAAACCGGGAAGCTCTATTGGACGCATGATATGAAGGCGCACATGTGGGGATCGACGCTGGTCGCGGACGGAAAAGTTTATGTCGGCGACGAGGACGGGGATTTCGCGGTGCTGGCGGCAACCAAGGAGAAGAAACTCCTCAGCGAAACCAATCTGCCGGCGCCGGTTTATTCCACGCCCATCGTGGCCAACGGGACCATCTACGTCTCCTGCAACACCCACCTTTACGCCTTTTATGACGCCGCTCGCAGCGCTGCAGGCAAAGATGATCTCCCGAAAGTCAATCTCAACCCCATCCAACCTCAGAAGAAGAATTAGCTTTTGCGTATGCCCGTTGATCCCTCCGCCATCAAAGCCGCTCAAGACAAACTCGACGCCCACGCGCGTGAAATCGTGCAGTGGCACTTTTCACCGGAAACCGGATGCCCCTTCTGGCTCGACTGGGCCAAGAAGGCTGGTTGGAATCCAGCCAATGAGGTGAAAGGCTTTAGCGACCTGCTCCGCTTTCCGCATTTCCAGGACGAGTGGCTGCGCGACCTTCAGCCCGACGTGTGGGTGCCCAACGCGTTCAAAGGGCGGCCTTACAATATTTTTGAGACCGGCGGCACCACCGGCATGCCCAAGCAGCGCATCGGCTGGAACGACTACAAGGTCGATTATGAGGAATTCTCGGCGAAGATTTCCGACGCCCATTTCCCGCGCGGCGGCGCGTGGCTGATGGTCGGCCCCACGGGACCGCGCCGGCTCCGGCTCGCGATCGAACACCTGGCCAACTTCCGCGGCAGTTCCTGCTATTTCGTCGATCTCGACCCGCGCTGGGTAAAAAGAGTGATCAGCGAAAAGAAGGGGGAAATCGCCAAAGCTTACATGGAACACGTCGTGGACCAGGCGATCACGATCCTGAAGCACCGTAAAGTCACGGGGCTTTTTACCACGCCCAAATTGCTCGAAGCGCTCGGAGAAAAGACCGACCTCTGGGAAGCCGGCATTCGCGGCGTCTTCTGCGGCGGCACCTCAATGTCCCCGCAGTACGTGCGTTTCCTGATTGAGGAAGTTCTCGAAAACCGCATCGGCTTCTATCCGACTTACGGCAACACGTTGATGGGGTTGGCCGCCAGTGTTCCCTTGAAACCGGAGGACAACTTTTCGATCACGTATTACGCCCCGCAGCCGCGCGCCGTCGTGCGCGTCGTCGATCCGAAGCAAACCGATCAGGTTAAGAATTACGGCGAGTGGGGCCGCGTCGAGTTGACGACGTTGACGAAGGAATTCTTCATGCCGCGCTTCCTCGAACGCGACGAAGCGATCCGCCGCCCTCCGCGCGAACCCTATGCCTGGGACGGCGTCGGCGACGTTCGCCCGTTCGGCGCGATGGAAAAACAGATCGTCGAAGGCGTGTATTGAACCGTTCGGCCCGAGCAATGGCAACCCCTTGGAAATAAATGGCTTCTGCGGTTGTCCTTCAGTTCGGCGCTTTGCTTCTCCATTGTTTCTATTGGTTATCCGCGTTCTCCACTTCCGACCGCCCCAACCAGTAGCAGGCCAGCGGCGCGGGAATCTTCACCACCATTGCGCCGCCGCCGGCCTCGCCTAGGGGTAGCACGCCGAAGTCCGTGACTTCTTTCGTGATGACATAACCGCGCGCCACCTTCCGCTCCACGCAGAACTGCCGCATCCCTTTCAGGTCTCCCAACCCTGTCGCCTGCGAACGATACTTCACCTCGAACGGCACAAGCCGCCCCTCCATCGTCGCGATGATGTCCACCTCCTGGTCCTTCTTGCCGCGCCAATAATTGAACGCCACGCTCCGGTCGTAATAGCGCGTGACGACGTGCTTGAAAAAAGCCGTCTCAACGGCCACGCCCAACGCCGCCGCATCCTCCAGCAATGACTTGCCCTTGAGCATCACGCTCGGCGCAATGGCCGCGTCGGCCAGATACACCTTGTAACGCGCCCGCAGGATTTCCTTCCCGTAACCGAACGGCGCGAGCCGGTGAATCAAATGCGTGTTCTCCAGCAGCGCGATGAAGTTGTTCGCCGTCGGCTTTTTCACCTCCAGATTCTGACACAACGTCGTCATGTCGAGCAGCCCGCCGTCGTGCAGGCACAGGTAAAGAAACGTCTGCTCCAGTTCCAGCACCCGCCGCACGCCGAACAACGCCGTCATATCCCGCTTGAGCACCTTGTCCACTATGTCCTCCCGCAGAAACTTCTGCGCCTGCGTGATGCTTTCCATCTGCGCCGTCTGCGGGAAACCGCCGCGCAACAGATACTCGTGAAAATGCGCCACCAAGCCCCGCGCCTCCTCGCCCACCCGCGCGAACTGCACCGGCTGCCAGTCAAATAACTGGTCGAGTGACTCCACCGCCGGCAATTGCGGCGCGGCAATCTTTTTGATTTGCAGGTATTCGTAAAAAGACAGCGTCGCCAGCGGCAGCGTGTGCCACCGGCCCACGCCCGACTCCTGTCCTTCCGTCACCAGCGGCGTGGCCGAGCTGGTCACCGCAATGCGCCGGTGCTTCTGGAAATCCACCTGATGCTTCAGCCACGTCTGCCAGTCCTTGGTGTATTGAATCTCGTCGAGAAACAAATACTCGATGCCGTCGCGCGCCGGCTCGATCTCACGCCAGAGATTCAGCAGGCCATCCAGCCCCGCCAGCTTCACCAGCGGATGGTCGAACGTCACGTAAAGAATCTTCGTGGGCGGCACCCCGCTCTCAATCAGCGCCTCCATTGTTTGCAACAACAACGTCGTCTTGCCCACCTGCCGCGCGCCGGACAACAGCAACGCCCGGTGTGCTGGCGGATTCGTCATCCATTCCAGCACCTGCGAGAACGCCGCCCGCCGCCACTTGGGCAAATCGCCCACCCGCCCGTCGCGCCACCAAGGGTTGTATTGGCTGAGCACCGGTAGCAGTTCTGTTTTTGAGGCTACCATGCCGCCAAGTTTCTTAAAAACGCAGTTTAAGACAAGTATGTTTTACTTAAAATGCCATTTTAAGCTATTTGTGCGTTTCCAAGGTCGGTTTCAAACTCAAGCGGGCACAGCGCGCTGGCCGGTGACGCATTCGTGGATGAGCGACGCCCGGGATTCCGCCAGCAACGCCCGTTGCCGCTCGTAGCTCCGGTGCAACCGTCCAGCTTCGCCGTTTCGCGCTGGTCGTGGGCGAGGATTTCTTCCTGCACATCGGAAGGAGGGAACCGAAGCCGGATGTCACGGAACGGAAAAGGAGCAGACATTGACACTACGGGCACGCTGTCGTGCTAAGGGTCTGTGCAAAAATAACTTCCGGTTTTGGCGGGAGCGCCGCCTGGCCGGATGCAAGGCGCGAGGAGGGAGCATCCCCGTTTTGGGGCTGTGACCGACGAGCAACGCCGCAGCCGGCCAGGCGCC
>VHCZ01000148.1 GCA_016871535.1 Verrucomicrobiota bacterium | reverse complement strand
CTCTGCGACTGAGGAGAAACGAAGCCAGAAAGCGAAATCGCCCCAGCCCTCCGGGGCGGGGCGGCGCCTGGCCGGCTGCGGCGTTGCTCGTCGGTCACAGCCCCAAAACGGGGATGCTCCCTCCTCGAGCCTTGCATCCGGCCAGGCGGCGCTCCCGCCAAAACCGGAAGTTATTTTTGCACAGACCCTAAGACCGCGTTTTGAAAATACCCGCCGTAGCAGCCGAGGTAACGAGGGACACGCGGTAAGCATCTTCAATCCCGGCTGCTCACCTTATCCGCGGTAGGAAAGTCGCGTGGAAGGCTTTGGGTCACCTTCCCCGTCGCCGCCCATTCGGCGCCGCGCTGGAGAGTGGTCGCGAAGCCAGCACATTTCATCGCCTCCACGCTGTGACCGAGCGTCGTGTGGAAGACGCGGCCTTTTCCATACCTAATCACCATTAGCATCGGTTCGTGGTGGCCAGACCCTTTCGTGGCGGGATCAGCGTAAGCGGTCGCCAGGACGGTTACATTCTCGGCCGGGCCTCGGAGCCTGTCGTAAAGCTCATCTTTCGCGTGCATCCACTTGGAAGGCAACCCGGCTGCAATCGGATGCGTCGAATCACGAATCTCCACGGCAAAGGCGTGTTCCATTCCGTGGCTGCCGCCAACACCGGGTCCGGTCTCCCGGACAACATTTCCATGAACATACCGGACGTAAGGGCCCGACTTTTCGTTGCGCCCACCCCAGCCGCCCAGGCCAATGATCTCATTGTACTCCTTCCATTCCGGGAACGAATTGTTCGCGGCGTGGACTGAAACGAAGCCACCGCCCGATTTCACGTAGTCCACAAAGGCGCTCTGCGTTTCCTTGGGCCAGGATTCGCCGTTGTAGTTTGAAACGACGGCCTGGTAATCCGAAAGCGGTTGATGATGCCAGCGGTCGCTTTCGCCGATGTAAATCCGCAGCAGTTTACCGTTCTCGTGCAGCTTCATCTCAAACCTTCGGGTTCAGGAACTGGCCCAGCGTGTGTCCGATCCAAACGGCGCCCAAACACAGCAGAACCGACAACACCACATTCAGCGTGGCGAACAGCCACTCGCCCTCCCGCACCAGATTCAAAGTTTGCAGACTGAACGACGAAAACGTCGTGTAACCTCCGAGAATCCCGATCATCAGGAATTGCCGCGCATACGCCGGGACGAATAGGCGCCCTTCAGGTTCCCCCAACGCGGCGAGCAGACCCATCAGGAAGGAACCGGACGCGTTCACCAGAAGCGTGCCGGTCGGGAACGCTTCCCCAAATCGTTGCGCGATCATGCCGGAAAGCCAGAACCGGCACATGCCTCCCAACGCGCTGCCCACGCCTATCCAGAAATACGCGATCATCAAATCTGGAAGTCCGTCCCTCCTTTGCCCCGTTCGCGCTTGCTCAGGACTTTGACGTTGACCTCTTCGTAGAACACCAATGAATTGGGGGGCACGCTGCGCATGAGAAAAACGTTCGCGCCGATGGTGCTGCCTTCGCCAATGACCGTTTCCCCGCCCACAATCGTGGCGGCCGCGTAGATCGTCACGTGGTCTTCAATCGTGGGATGACGCTTGTGCCCGCGCAATTGCTGTCCACCGGCCAGCGAACGCGCCACCAGGCCGACTCCCTGATACATCTTGACGTGATTCCCAATGATGGCGGTTTCGCCGATGACCGTCCCGGTGCAATGATCGACAAAGAAATGCGAGCCGATCTGCGCGCCCGGATGCAAATCCATTCCCGTGCGGGAGTGCGCCCATTCGGTCATGATGCGCGGAATCAACCGGACGTGTTGCAGGTAAAGCTCGTGCGCCATGCGCTGCACCGCGATCGCTTCCATGAACGGATACGCCACAATGATCTCCTCTTTGCTCAGCGCCGCGGGATCGCCGTTGTAGGCCGCCTCCGCGTCCGTGTGGAGCAACTCCCGCACGCGCGGCAAGCTCTCCAGGAAGCTCATCGTCAACGCGTGGGCGGCGGAGCGAAGATTCCGCGTGCCGAGCTCCTCCGGCGGATGATATTCAAGGCTCTTGTAGATTTCGTCCTCCAACCGTCCCTGCACCGAATCCATCAAGGTCGCGATCTCGACCTTCAGTTCCGACGAATGAATGGTTCGCTCGTCGAAGAAACCCGGAAAGAGCAGGCGCAGCAAGTCCGAGGCAATCCCGGCAATGGCTGTCTTGGAAGGCAGATTCTTGCCGTCCAAATGATTGATCCCGCCCACCCGCGCGTAAGAGGCGAGCAACCGGTCGGTTAATTCCGTAACCGTGGTTTTCACCGCGCAAGTATTGCCGAGCACGAGGCGATTAGCAAGTAAGGCGCGGTCACCGCGACGGCCTTTGTTCTTTCTGTGCAAACGCTGCGAAGCTACTTCTTCGCAGCCCGGTCTGTGAAAAAACGCGTGTAACGGACTCCGTCCGAAGCAATCCTTTCCGAGCGGACTTTAACCACGGATGACACGGACGAACACGGATAGGAACCCGCCGCTCCAAGTCACTCCCTTCTCCCCTCGCTTTCGTGTGATTCGTGGGCCGACCTTCCTTCTTCCAAGCCGCAGCCGAATCGTTACAGCGTTACGACGTTACAGGGTTAAGTCGGCGGACTCGGACCTTGCTCGGGCGAACCGCTTATGAGAGACTCTCCGTCCATGTAGCAGACGCAAGTTCCTTTGAACGTTTTGCCCGTGTGACAGCGCAGGTTGGAGTAGTTCTTGTAGGAAA
This sequence comes from Verrucomicrobiota bacterium, assembly GCA_016871535.1. Taxonomy (NCBI): domain Bacteria; kingdom Pseudomonadati; phylum Verrucomicrobiota; species Verrucomicrobiota bacterium. The sequence goes on along the minus strand of VHCZ01000148.1, from coordinate 13,086 downwards.
AGCCGAAAGTCCAGTAGTCCGGGTTGCCGCGCTGGATCGTTCCCCTAAATTCTGATTGGAAGGTCTGGAATCCGGGGCGTATAGTTTGGGCCGATGATCCAGAGCAGCATTCGATTTGTCCTCCTGAGCATGTTGATCCTCGCCTTCCAAGGCGCCCTTCCTGGCCGTGCGGCAGAAGCTAAACATTGGGCCTACAGCAAGCCGACTTGTCCGAAGTTTCCGGAAGTAAGGAGCCAATCCTGGCCGCGCAATGGAACCGACTTCTTCGTCCTGGCGCGATTGGAAAAGGAAGGCCTCGCTCCCTCCGGTCAGGCTGAAAAGGCCGTCTTGTTCCGTCGCCTGAGCCTTGATCTTACGGGCTTGCCGCCCACCGCCTCCGAAGTCGATCAATTCGTCGGGGACGACAGCCCGGACGCCTGGGACAAAGCTGTGGACCGCTTGCTGTTCTCTCCCCACTACGGCGAACATTGGGCGCGCATGTGGCTGGACCTCGCGCGCTACGCCGACAGCCATGGCTACGAAAAGGATCCGGGTCGTCAGATGTGGCTGTATCGCGACTGGGTCATCGACGCGTTGAATCAGAACATGAAGTTCGATCAGTTCACAATCGAACAAATCGCAGGCGACCTCCTTCCGAACGCGACCGTCAATCAGAAGATCGCGAGCGGCTTTCACCGCAACACCATGTTCAACACCGAAGGCGGGGTGGACAAAGAAGAGGCGCGCGTGGAAACGATCGTGGACCGCGTGAACACGACCGCATCGGTTTGGCTCGGCAGCACGCTGGCCTGCGCGCAGTGCCACAACCACAAATACGATCCCTTCACGATGAAGGATTACTACCAGTTCTTCGCGTTCTTCAACACCGTCGAGGAACCGCAGCTCGACGTCCCGTCGCCGGAACAAGCTGCGCGCCGGGAGAAAAACAAATCCGAGCTGGCGCGTCTGGAGAAGATCATGAAAACCCAGACGCCGGAACTCGACGCCTCGCAAGCGGCCTGGGAATACAAGCAAGCAGACGAAGCGGTGCATTGGACCGTGCTCGATCCCACGGGAATTCTCTCCGCCGGCGGCGCAACGCTCGCGGAACTCGAAGACAAGTCTATCCTGGCTGGCGGCACCAATCCCACCAATGATTCCTACACCGTCGTCGCGCACACCGACCTCAAACGGATCACGGGCCTGCGGCTCGAAGTGTTGCCGGACGACAGTCTCCCGAAGAAGGGCCTTGGCCGCGCGTCTAACGGCAGCTTTGTGGTGAGCCGCCTGGAAGTGAAAGCCGCGCCGAAGGACGGGCCCAAGGGCGCGGAAGCCGTCACTTTCAAGACGGCCGGAGCGGATTTCACGCAGAAGGATCACAGCGTGACGAACCTGATTGACGGCAAGACTGGTCCGGGCTGGGCCATCGATGCCGGGAAGGATGGCTTTCGCATCGAGCGCTACGCTGTCTTTGGAACCGAGAAACCAATCGGCTTCGAAAACGGATCGACGCTAACCGTGGTCTTGAGACACGATTCCAACTTCAGCGATGCCAACTTGGGCCGCTTTCGACTTTCGCTCACAACCAACGAGCGTCCGGTGCCTGAAACGATCCTGCCTGCCGCCACGTTGAAGATTCTCAGCGTCGCGCCGCGCGAGCGCACCCCCAAGCAAAAGGAAGATTTGTCCGCTTACTACCGCTCCATTGCGCCCGAATTGAAGGAAACACGGGAGGCACTGGCCCAGCAGAAGAAAATCGAGGAACAGCTTAAGAAGGAAATCCCGACCACGCTCGTGATGAAAGAGCAGGAAAAGCCGCGCGAGACGCACATTCATGTTCGGGGCAATTTCATGAGCAGAGGCGACAAAGTTTCCCAAGGCGTGCCGGAGATTCTCCAGTCGTTGCCCGAAGGCGCGCCGCTGAATCGCCTGACGCTGGCGAGATGGCTCGTCGATCCGAACAATCCGTTGACCGCGCGCGTCATTGTGAACCGGATTTGGTTCGAGTACTTCGGACGCGGCCTTGTGGAAACCGTCGAGGATTTTGGCACGCAAGGCACGCCGCCGACCCATCCGGAGTTGCTGGATTGGCTGGCGACCCAATTCATGTTGTCGGGCTGGGATCTGAAAACCTTGCATCGCTTGATCGTCAACTCGGCGACGTACCAGCAATCGTCGCGCGCGACGCCGGAACTGCTGGAACGCGATCCGGCGAATCGATTCTACGCCCGCGGGCCAAGGTTCCGCGCGTCGGCGGAAACGGTGCGGGACGTGATTCTGGCGGCGAGCGGACTTCTCAAGCCTAAGATCGGCGGCCCCAGTGTGTATCCACACCAGCCCGACGGCATCTGGACCCAGATTTACGGCGACGAAAAATGGACGATCAGCAAAGGCGAAGACAAATACCGTCGCGGCCTTTACACGTATTGGAAGCGGACGTCGCCGTATCCGGCGTTCATGTCATTCGATGCGCCGAGCCGCGAGTACGCTTGCACGCGCCGCCCGCGGACGAACACGCCGTTGCAAGCGCTGAACACGCTCAACGATCCGGCGTTCGTCGAGGCGGCTCAGGTCCTCGCGCGGAGAGTCACGACAATGGTTGGGCCTGACCCGGCCAGGCGCGCCACCTTCGCGTTCCGCTCGTGTGTCGCCCGCGAGCCAAAAGCCCGAGAACTGGAGCGCTTGCTTGCGCTTTATCAAGACGAACTCGCCCGGTTCAAAAAGGACGTAAAAGCGGCCGAGGCCATGGCGTTCGGCGCGGAAGGCAAGGCGGTGGAGGGATTTGATGTTTGCGAGCTGGCGGCGTGGACGGTCGTGGCCAACGTGCTGCTCAACTTGGATGAGACCATCTCAAAAGGGTAAATGACGAATGAATTGCCAATTCACTCCGCTTCTTCAACACAACCTCCACGCCATCACGCGCCGCCATTTCTTTGGCCGATGCGCCTGGGGCGTCGGGGCGGCGGCCTTGGCGTCTTTGCTTGAGGCTCGTCGCGTTTCCGGATCGCCAGCCGCGTTGGCGGCCAATCCGCTGATGCCAAGAGCGCCGCACTACACGCCGAAAGCCAAACGCGTCATTTACATGTTCATGGAAGGCGCGCCGTCGCAGCTCGACCTGTTCGATTTCAAGCCGAAGCTGGTCGAGCTGCACATGAAGCCGTGCCCGGAATCGCTGCTCAAAGGGGAACGCTTCGCGTTCATCAAGGGCGTTCCGAAGATGCTGGGCACACCTTACAAGTTCTCGAAGCACGGCCAGTGCGGCATGGACCTCTCAGAGTTGCTCCCGAACCTGGCGCAAGTCGCGGACGACATCACGCTGATTCGCTCCATGGTCACGGACGCCTTCAACCACGCGCCGGCCCAGATTTTTCTGAACACGGGAGCAACGCAGATCGGGCGTCCGAGCCTGGGTTCGTGGTTGACGTACGGACTGGGCAGCGAGAGCCAGGAATTGCCGGGCTTCGTGGTCATGCTTTCGGGCGGCGGTTTGCCCAGCGGCGGGACGGCGTGCTGGGGCAGTGGTTTCTTGCCCACATCGTATCAAGGCGTGCAATTTCGATCCCAGGGCGACCCGATTCTCTTTGTCTCGAATCCGCCGGGAATGGACTCGGCGCGGCGGCGGCGTTCGCTTGATGCTTTGCGCGATCTGAATCAGATGCAACTGGAGGACGTGGGCGATCCCGAAATCAGCACGCGCATCAATGCGTTTGAGATGGCTTATCGGATGCAATCGAGCGCGCCGGAGTTGATGGAGATTTCCAGAGAACCGAAATACATCCACGACATGTACGGAACCGAGCCGGGCAAAGTGTCGTTCGCGAATAATTGTCTGCTCGCCCGCCGGCTGCTCGAACGCGGCGTGCGCTTCGTTCAATTGTATCATCGCGGCTGGGATACGCACGGCGTGAGCGAAGACACGGACATCGTTCATCCCGCCGGGCTGAAGAAACGGACGCGCGAAACCGACCGTCCCATGGCGGCATTGGTCGCGGACCTCAAGCAGCGCGGGTTGCTGGACGACACGCTGGTGATTTGGGGCGGCGAATTTGGCCGCACACCGATGAACGAGGAGCGGAACGGTTCAAAATTCCTGGGCCGCGATCATCATCCGCGCGCTTTCAGCCTCTGGCTGGCGGGCGGTGGAATCAAGGGCGGCTACACGCACGGCGTCACGGACGAGCTCGGCTACAACGTGGTCGAAGGCAAAGTGCACGTTCACGACCTTCAGGCCACGATCCTCCATCTCCTCGGCTTCGATCACACCAGGTTGACCTACAAATTCCAGGGGCGCGACTTCCGGCTGACGGATGTGCATGGGGATGTGGCCAAGAACGTTTTAGCCTAATGCGTTCGCGAGAATGTAATGCTACCACGTCGACGCTCGGGAGCGCGTCGTAAGCCTTAGAGCCTGTCCGAAAATTCAGGAAGGCGTAATTCGCTGGGATCGCATGCAAAAAAATCGATGAGAACATGAGAAAAGACTTGATTTTGGCGGTGGGGCGCGGCTGGCCACTTTTAAGCGCAGCTCTGTTGGGCGATGAAAATCGCCTCTTACGAAACCAACCTCACCGACGCCCAATGGGCCCTCCTGAAACCCTTGCTTCCCGACCCCGCCAAACGCGGCCGTCCGCCGACGGATCGGCGTCGGGTGATCGATGCCATCCTCTACCTTGTCAAAGGAGGTATTCCCTGGCGGCTGCTCCCGGTCGATTTTCCTCCGTGGAAAACTGTGCACTGGATCTTCCGCCAGTGGACGCGCAATCAGACCTGGGAGAAACTCAACGAGCGTCTTCGAGCTCTGGCTCGCAAGCAACAGGACAAGCGCTCGCGCCCCACCGCGGCGGTCCTGGACAGTCAAAGCGTCAAATCCGATCCGCACGGAGGGGCCGTGGGATACGATGCGGCCAAGAAGATCAAAGGGCGCAAGCGTCATCTGCTGGTCGATACGTTGGGTCTGGTGCTGGGCGTGGCGGTGACGGCGGCCCATGTCCCGGAACGCGAAGGGGCTCAAGGCCTGCTCGGCCGCGTGCTGGGTTGGTTCACGTGGTTGAGGAAAATGTGGGTCGATGGCGGTTACAGCGGCCCGGACTTCGCGACGTGGGTGCGGACGATTCGTCCGAAGCTGGAGGTGGAGGTGGTCAAACGTTCCGACGACGTGAGCGGGTTCAAGGTGTTGCCCAAACGCTGGGTCGTCGAACGAACTTTCGGGTGGTTGATGCGTCACCGACGCCTGGTGCGGGACTACGAGCACTGCGAGAGCAGCGCGGAATCGTGGGTTTACATCGCGATGATCCGAATTCAACTCCGTCGATTGGCCTAATTCCTCAGCAATCATGATTTTTCGGACAGGCTCTCAGAAGCCAGAGGGTCTTATCGAGGATTGAGTGAGCATATGCACCACCATCAATCAAAGGCGTAATCTCCAGCAAAAGCGAACCAGTGCGATTAGTGGACGTATCGGGGAAGCGAACCTTCACTGCCTCCGAGCCTCGCATGTACCACAAACCTGAAGCCAAACCAGCAACGTATGCACCGCCATCAGCCGTTGGTGTGATACTCGTGAAAAACGTTTCGGAAAAAGAGGCAGGCGTCTTCTGAACCCGTCTCTCGTTCTGCTTTGAACGGCCACAACCCAAGGCAGCGAACATCACAACGAAGACCGCGAAAATGACTCGTGCGCTCATAAAGTCCCTCGATGCTCAACTACATAATTATCCAGAAGTTAGTTACGCCCAATTCGGGGCAGCCAGGGCCAAAATCGACCGTTTGGCTTCTGGTTTGGGCGGCAGTCGGTGAGGTTCGGTCATCGGCTCCATTCTTACTTTCCTCTGGAGGTCGAGCTTGAATTTGGACGAGGCGCCAGCGGCTGTCAACTGGTTGAGTGGGATGGGAGGCAGATTGAATTCTGAAGTCCTTATTCTCTGTTCACCCCGTTGCCTCCTGTTGCCCGTCTCTTTCCCATCAGGCGCAGGAGGCCGAAATTGTCTTTCTGCGTTCGCGTCCCCTTGGCGCCGGCGAACCATTGCTCGTGATGGAAGCGGCCAAAATTCCCTTCACCTTTTTCCGGCGTGTCCAGATCTCCCAGGGCGATGTTCAAGCCCACTTTGATCTCGCCCAGCGCAGTTGTGTAAAACTTGCCCGGCGAAATCTCCAGGCACGGATCGAACTGAATGGCCCATTCGATCACGTAGCCTTTGCCTTCGGGTTTCGCGCGGGCCGCGGCACGCTGCGCTTTTGTCTGAATCCAGCGCTGATACGTGGCCCAGGCTTTCAGGTCTGAGCGGGGCTCGCCTTCGAGCAAGCCTCCCGTGCCTACGCCTCCGAGCCGGGACTTGGTCAGGTTGCACACCATTTGCCAGGACGAACCGCTGCCTTCGGCGCCTTCATTTCCATTCCACGTGTTCGGCGCATTGATCAGGATTTCCATCTCATCGCCGAACCAGGGAAAGCCTTTCGGCGACAGCTCGTGCGCGTCCGGATTCTCCGGCGGAAGCCACTGTGCGGTGTCGATGCCATAGAGCACGTCGTCCGTAATCTCGAAGGCGAAGTAAAGGCATTGGTCGTCATGTTTGACCCAGCCGCGAAGAGCGAGATCGGAGTCGTCCTTCACGGGAGAGAATTCAGAAACCCAATCGCGGACGCCTCGGAACTCGGTGGCGTCGGACCATTCGCCCGAGCTGATGACGCCGTCGAGCGTTGGAGTTTTGCCAAACCAGGAGATCAGTTCGGGGCGTTTGGGTTCAGCGGCGAGCGCGCTCAGTAACATTGGGGACAGGAGAATGCAACCAAGGTTCATGAGAAGCTCCCTTGGTTTCAGAACCATGCCCACGGTCCATGAACCGAGAACTGCGCGGACCCCAGCCTTCAGGCTGCTTCCGCGCACTCTCCGCAGTCGAGCGTTGAAGCGGCCTAAAGGCCACGGTCCGAACAGACGGTTCATGGATCGGTTCATCTAGGGGAGCGGCACGAATTCTTTCAAGGCGCGAGGAGCTTTCGCCGCGTCCAGCAGGCGCATGAGCAGGAGCGATTCGCGCCGGTCGATGTTCGGTTTCCCCGCCGCGAAAAAGTCCAGGATTGCCGCAGCGTTGTTCACAAAAATCCGGGAAGCATCGACGGTGATGTATTGCGTGGCCTTGTCTGTCGTGACGGAGGCGGCGAACGCCGTGTTGCTCTGGGGATAAACGTTCACCACCCCTGTGCGGCCACCGGTAAAATCGATCAAAAGCTGCGAACGATTCTCGGTCCCGCGCCGCATCAGGGCCGTCCCTTCATGGCCCATGACGCTGACGAGCAATTCGAGCGGATGAATCGCGTATTCCGCAAAGGAACCGCCGCCGCCCCAGGTGATCATGTGCTGGACTTTGCCGAGCTTTTGGACCTGTTCCTGGACAGTGGTGTAGCGGAGCGCCGAGGTGGTCTGAATCGGAGTGCTGTGCTGGTCCGCCAGGGCAAAGATGGCGCGAGCAGTGGCCAGGTCTGGCGCGAAAGTTTTGTCCACGTAGGTGGGTTTCTTGAACGGCGACACGCGCCGGCACAATTCGAGATGCGTCTCCGGCGTGGAAGGCGCGAGCACCATGAAGAAATCGACCGCGTCGTTGAGCGCCGCCACGGAATTGAAGTAAGGCACCGAGTTCTTTTCGGCCCAGGCGCGCCCCGGCGCTTCCTGCAAGCCAGTGCATCCCGCCACGACGAAGCCACGCTCTTTGAGCGGTTCGCGCAACGCTTTGAGAAAAACATTCGCGTGATAGTTCCCCAAATTGTCATCGACGAAACCGATGCGCCGACCGTTGTTGGATGACCGGAGTTCCGCCGCTTCCAGCGTCAAGTTGGTCACGGCGAGTCCTGTTCCGCAGAATAATGCGGTTCCCAGAAAGTCTCGGCGGGGCCATTCTGCGGCAACGAATGAAGTTTTCATGGCACACCTGCCGGTCACTTCGTAACGCCGGTTTTCATGCCGGCGAGTTCCGAAGTATTCTCGCCTCAGGCACCACGAGGTCGCCAAACCTCGCAACTTGACGATTGAAGCATCGGTTTGACTTAGCGCAGAGTTGTACTCTGCCGTATCGCCGATTTGCAATCGGCGGCGCGCCGGCGAGTTCCAGAACCCTGGAACTTGTCGGTCCCCTGCGGAATACAATTCCGCGATACGGCAGAGTGCAACTCTGCGCTACGGATGAGGTCACCTTTAAACACATACCGGACGGAAAGCCGGCGTTGCGAGAATCAAATCCGCGAGGCGGCGAGTTGGAGCGCTCGCTGCGTATTCACTCGGGCCAGGTGCGCGCGGTATTCGGCCGAGGCGTGGATATCGTCCAGGGGATCGATGTCGATTGATCAGGCAAGCGGTCTTCATAACGTCATGCACTGGGCGGCATTGATGAAGGTTTCCTTTTCTGGGCCCGCAGCCATGACGGATACTTTCGTTGGATCATTTGGTGCAAAAGAGTGCACGCGATCCCCAAGTGCGTTGCTACCTCCTGGAGGCTCGCTTCGTAATTCGCTTGTCGCGCGTTGATTTCGCCGGCAGGCGCGCTTCGCAGAGCATCGTAGGCTTCGAGCAGGGCCTCAAGGCTGTGGCTCATGCGGGAAATGTTGCGCAATCAACCGCTCGGCTTGTTCCTCACTCAATGGATTGTTCAGCGCGTTCCAGGACTCCTCCAGGTGGATCAAGATACCTTCGATTTGGGGAACAAAATGCCGGTAAGGGAAGTCCGGGTCTTTGACCAGCACCTGATGCATCCGGGCGCTCCGGAGCAGCCATTTGAGAGCTTCGCGGTATTCGGCCAGCGCTTTCTCGTCGGGATCGCGCAGCAGGATTTCACGCCGTTCCCAGGCGCGAAACGCCTCGCAAGTCTGCAGCCACAACTCCAAAGACGTTTGCGTCAGGCGCGCCGCCTCGGAAGCCGCCGAGACCTCGGCTGTGGTGCTTGGCTTCATCTGGCAAGAACGATGGCATCTCGTGCGCGGAATAACAAGGTTGGTTTATCCTGGTTTCCGAGACTCTGCTGAGCGTTGCTTAGTTGGCCGTTTCATAAGTTCGCTAACGTATTTTTCTAGGCTGCCAGAGTAGTGGCGAGTTGTGAACTTGGCTGCAAACGCTGCAGGAGTTCATTGAGATCGTTCCGGGTAAATTTCCACTCGAAGGGTTTGGCAATGGCTTCGTAGTGACGCTTGAAACGTTCCAGTCGGTCCGTGACCGCTTCCAAGTTTGGGAAATCGTTCGGTGTGAGGACCTTTCGCTGGATAATGGAGAAGTAAATCTCGATTTGATTGAGCCAACTGGCATGCACTGGGCCGTGGACCACCTGAACGTTTGGGTAACGGCCTTGCAAGCGCTGGACGCTCCGCTCCCCTCGATGCGAAGAGCCATTGTCCATGATCCAAAATACTCGTCGGCAAGAACGATAAGGCTCTTGGTTCATGACTTGGGCGACTAATCGATCAAAGGGAGCAATCCCGCTCTGGGTTTCACAGCGACCAAAGAGTTTGGCGCGATGAACATCCCAAGCCGCCAAATAAGCCCACGCTCCCTTACGCTCGTACTCATGTTCGACCTTCATCGGCAGCCCTGGCTGTGGCGGCACCGTTTCATGCAGGCGACAGCGGGCTTGGACGCTGGTCTTCTCGTCGGTCGAGAGCACGAACTCGTCGGCTCGTAATTCCTGTCCCTGCCACTGATGCTGATACAAATCGAGGATCCGACCGGCTTTGAGAGCGAAATCTGGATCGCGCGGAAAAATCCAACAGCGGTGTTGCCAGGGACGAATCGCGTCTTGGTGGAGCCATCGCCAAAGTGTTGAATTGCTCAACTGAGCGACCAGTCCGCTCTGGCAAACATGTTGGGTCAGTTCGTCCAGACTCCAACGGGAGAGCGGGACCGTGATGGGTGGCGGGCAGTTCGCAGGCCAACGCTTTAACCTGCACGATGAGTTCTGGGGGAAAAAGACCGGGGGCGGCCCGATCGAGGGCGTTCCTCCAAGCCGGCCAGTCGCTCTTCGAAAAAACGCTTACGCCATTGGCTAACGACTTCGCGACGGGTATCCAAGCAGTGGGCGATTTCATCATTGGAAAGCCCCTCGGCTGCATGGAGAACCATCTTGGCACGGAGCACCTGAAAATATGGCAACGTATATTTGGCTGCTCTGTGCTCCAGTTCCTGTCGTTCCGCTGCCGTGAGTCTGATTTTGTATGGGCTCTCTCTAGGCACGCTACCAACGGTGCCACAGCCGGGGCCTCGATTGCAATAATAATACGTTAGTGTATTTATTAAATAAAGTACTTAGCAACTTCCAAATCATAACCGACACGAATATCGCCGCTAAGATCAAGTGGCCGCCTGTCCTGGCGATTATACCCGACCAGACCGTTGACGAAGGGATGCTCCTAACTTTCGCAGTCTCGGCGACCGATCAGGACACGCCATCTGCCAAGCTGTCTTACAGACTCGAGGAACCGTTTCCGACGGGCGCGAGCATCAACTCGACGAACGGGGTATTAACTTGGACGCCCACGAAGCAGCAAGCGCCCAGCACGAATCTCATCACCGTCCGCGTCACGGACGACAGTTCGCCACCTTTGACCGACACAAAGTCTTTCACGGTCGTGGTGAATCGGATCAACAGTCCTCCGGTGATACCGGCGATTCCGGATCAAAACGCCAGCGAAGGCGCACCTTTCTCGCTCGTCGTTCAGGCCACAGACCCGGATGGGCCAGGGCAACAGCTCACGTTCAGTTTGGATGAGGCCGTCCCAGCGGGCGCGGCGATTGCGCCAAACACAGGAGCGTTCACGTGGACGCCGAGCGAGCAGCAGGGGCCGAGCACTAATTTGTTCACGGTCAAGGTGACGGACAACGGGGTGCCGCCCTTGAGCGCGACCAACAGTTTCACGGTGGTTGTGAGCGAAGTGAACCTCCCGCCGGTGTTGAGCGTTCCCGGCACGCAGACTCTTGACGAACTGACGCCCCTGATGGTGCGGATCACAGCCGTGGACCCGGACATTCCAGCCAACGTCCTGGCCTTCAGCCTGGCTGAGCCGCAGGCGGGCGTAAGCATCGACCTGAGCACGGGTGTGTTGACCTGGACGCCCATCGAAGCTCAGGGGCCGAGCACCAATATCATCACGTTGCGGGTGACGGACAATGGAGTTCCAAGCCTGACCGCCACGAACAGTTTCACAGTCATCGTCAACGAAGTGAATTTGCCTCCCAGTCTGGCGGCGATTCCCGATCAAACCGTCGATGAAGGCGTTCCACTTTCCTTGACCGTCACTGCCACGGACCCGGATTTGCCAGCTCAAACGCTGAGATTCAGTTTGGAGTCGGACGCTCCGGCGGGCGCCCGCGTTGATCCGGTGAGCGGCCTGTTCACCTGGACCCCGAGCGAGGAACAGGGGCCGGGCACCAACCGCATCACGGTGCGGGTGACGGACAGTGGGATTCCTGGCCTGAGCGACACCCGAGCGTTTTCGGTTATCGTGCGTGAAGTGAACTCGACGCCCGTCATTTCCGCCCTTGCCGATAGAATCGTGGAGGAGAACTCGAGACTGGAGTTCGCGGTCGAAGCGACGGACCCAGACGCTCCGAAGAACGCGGTTACGTTCGCGCTGGGATCAGACGCGCCCGCGGGAGCGACCATTGATCCCAGGACAGGGGTCTTCAGTTGGACAACCCCGGCTGTGGCTGCGGCTCAAACCAATCGGATCACCGTCCGCATCACTGATGACGGATCCCCGCCAATGCAAGCGACGGCAATCGTTCAAGTTCTTGTTACGCCCGCCAAACTTCGCCTGGCCCAAATCCCGGATCGCACGGAGGACGAGGGCACTGTTATCGCCTTTGGCGCATCCGTGATGGATAGCCCCCTGGCTCAGCCGCCGTTTACCTACGCGTTGGAGACTCGCGCGCCGGCAGGCGCTCTCATCAGTCCGAATAGTGGCGCGTTCCTGTGGCAGCCGACCGAAGCCGAAGGGCCAAGCACGAACAGGATCACGGTCCGCGTAACGGACAGCAGTAACCCGCCTCTGACCGCGAGCCGCAGCTTCACCGTCATTGTTCGGGAAGTAAATCGGCCCCCTGTGTTGGAGGCGATCGTTGCGCAGAAGGTTGCCGCAGGCCAGCCGCTCAGATTGAATGTCAAAGCTCAGGACCCAGACCTGCCAGCCAATGAACTGACTTACAGCCTGGAACCTGGCGCGCCCGTCGGCCCGAGTATTGACGCCAAGACCGGATTGTTCTCGTGGACGCCAGGGCCGCTCGCCGCAGGCGGCACGAATTCAATTACGGTCAAAGTGACCGACAATGGTTCGCCTCCGCTTGGCCACACGGCCACATTTGCCGTTGCCGTTACGGTACCAGAAGGTCCAAAGCTGGCGGGCGTGCTTCTGCCGAACGGCCAGTTTCAACTGACGCTCAATGGGGAAACTGGGCGCATCTATTTGATCCAGTTTTCGGCGGACCTAGCGGCGTGGGAACCCCTCACGAACATTCTCAGCGCCAGCACGGCCATTCAAATTGTCGATCCGCTCGCTCCCGGCGTGAGACAACGTTTCTACCGTGCCCTGTCGCCCTGAGCGGGCTGAGTCTCTGCCTCACCGTTCATCGCCCGGCAAGGGCGGCACGTCGCGCACCTTGGCTATGACCCGGTCGAACTTCTCCCAACTGCCGCGCTGGGCGCCTGCTGCCATGGTGCCGCGCTTGCGCCAGGCGGACACCTGATAAGCCTGCGCGATACTGACGAGCTGATCGACGCTTAGATTCTCCTGCTCTGCCAGCTCCGCGACTTGGCAGGCCAGCGGATCGAGTACCTGCGCGTGAATCGTTGTCATACGTTATGCCTCAGTTTGGCCAAGAACTCGACCGGTGTCAGGACTTCTATACCAAAGCCCGTGGCGCTGGCTGGTTCGTTACGGCTCAAATCCGCGAGGCGGCGAGTTGGAGCGCTCGCTGCGTATTCACTCGGGCCAGGTGCGCGCGGTATTCGGCCGAGGCGTGGATATCGTTCAGGGGATCGATACGGTTGGCCGCCCTTTTTGCGGCGGCGGCGATGCTCTCCGCCGTGAGAAGCTGGCCTTCAAGGCTCTTCTCCACGGCGTTCGCCCGATAGGGTT
>VHCZ01000147.1 GCA_016871535.1 Verrucomicrobiota bacterium | reverse complement strand
GCCTGGGCGACGATTGCCTCCGAGTTGCAGGCGGCGCCCATCGATTTTCATTCGGCCGACCGCGCGCTGGCCGACACCGCCGCCGATTTCAAAGCCCGCTTCAAATTGAGCCTCGCCGACGCCTTCGCCGCCGCGCTGGCGAAGGAAAAGAAAGCCGAACTCGTCACCGGCGACCCGGAGTTCAAGGCGCTGGAAAAGGAGATCAAAATCAACTGGGTGGGATGCGGCTAAAGGAACGCCGCCGAAATGGCTCTGAACGCGAAGGAATGGAATGGAACTGAAGGAAACAAAACCGGAGTACGGCTCGAAACAATTGACGCCGCAGGATCAGCGCGATCAGTGTCGGCGGCCTATTGACGCAAGAGATTTACTACGCGTCGATCCCAAAGATCGGAAGCTCTACGAACCGTTCGAGTTCTCGCTCCCGCACCTGACGGCTTATTCGATCAGTTGGTTGGCGACTTGGGAAATTCCGACGACCTATGAGAACATCAGTGTACTGAACGCCCGTCTGTTTCCTGCGCAGTTTGCTCTCACTGGATTTCCCGAGTCTCCGGACGCCATGCGCACGAACAGAACGTTGCTTCAGATGCGGCCCAAGTATCGCGGACTAGCCACGTCTGATCCACGCAGAGGCGTCTTCTTGACCGAGAAGGGCCGCGAAGCCGCAGCCAAAGTTTTGGAGGCGGTCGGCGCTCCGACCTTCGAGGGAAAGGAAGTTGAGCAGACTTCAGTAGCGGAAGTTCGACCGATGGCGCGTGGACGCGAACGCACGCGGAATCCGGCTCAAATCATCGCGGACGGCAAGGGTAAGCTCCTTTACAGACGATATGCGGAAGGAAGATTCGAGGAAACCGACATCGTTCACTTCCTCGGGCTTGTATCGCTTTACGACCACACCCCACCATCCGAGATTCGCAAAGCGTTGCGCCAACTTAGGGCCGATGCCCAGGCCGCTGAAGACAAGGACTTCTTGGCGTTTCTCGACCGTGTCGAAGAACGATTTTCCGCTTATTTGAACAGGGCAGATACAAAATGAGGAGGCGAATATGATCCGTGATACCTTTGAACCTCGGTTAGCCGCCCGCGAGGAGCGGCGACAACCCAACGAGGCAGTAGGGCGCAGTTTTTGCAAGACAATCGCAGAGCTGATTACGAACAGCGACTCCAGCGCAAAGCGGAAACACAAATTGCAACAAAGCAGTGGCTTGGTGGGTTTGATGTTCGGAGAGGCCAAAGGAAACCACTTGAATACTGCGGCGCTGAAGTCGCAGCTTGCCGGAAAGCAACCGAAACGGAAAATAATCATGGACGTAGTGACTGCCAGGAGTCATGGGCGCACTCCTCGTGAAATTGTCGTGATAGACGAAGCCCAAGGAATGAGTGCTCAGGAGTTGAGGATGGCGCTGGAAGATATTGCCGGCGACCGCAAAGACCTGGCCGGCGGCATGACCGGCAGGAACCTGTTTGGCCGAGGCCTATCCGACGTGCTGCGCGCTCATCGTGAAGCCGTCGTTCAGACGTTCAACGGTGAGCAGTTGACCACGGCACGAGGCGAGTGGGCCAAAAATGGAAGATGGACCATCACGCTGGAGTACTCGGATAAACCTCAGCCAAAGGACTTCAAAAACGGGTTTCTAACCCCAGCAACATCGGGGACTGCTGTCCGACTTGTGCTCAGCGACAAAAGATGCCGAATACCCGACCCGCCCTACATCGTCTCGAAGCTGGCAAATTTCTTCATGCTCCGGCTCATCGCCGCAGACCCCAATGTCGAGTTGATCCTACGGCAGTATCGCGCCGCTGGGGTGCAGACAGATCCCGTGACATTTGACTTCCCCGTCGGCCCTGTCATCGGGTCCTTTTCCGAAAAATTCGACCCAGGCAGGGGGTTTGAGCCCCTCAAAATCGATTTCCTGCTGGCGCGTTCCGATCGGAAGCTTGAAGGGGCGGGTGTTGACCACGAGGCTCGCGAGAATGGCCTGCTCATCGTAGATGACCTCGACGCCGTTTATGACCTGACTTTTGTTGATCCTGATTACGAGCGGGCAGAATTCCTCAGGCATGTCTTTGGCGTCATCAGAGTCAACGGGCTTCGTGCAGTTCTGGAACGGCACCTCAACGTTGACTTTACTTCCCCGCTCCGCGTGGACCGCGAAGGCTTCAATCGGGAGCATGAGTTTAGCAAGGCTCTGCTTGAGTTTCTCGCCAAAGAACTACGCCCCCGCTACGACCGCGAGAGAAAGCGGGTCGAAGAACGAGACCAGAGCAAGTTTTCGGAGCAAACCCGCAAGAAGATCGAGGACGCGCTCAAACACTTGAACAAGTTTTTCCAGCAGATAACGGAGAAGACCGGCCCCGGTTCAGGCGGCGAAGATGAGATACCTCAACCGCCAACTGAACCAGTGGCGTTTTTTCCTCGCACGACAAAGCTCACCGCGGGCCGTCCGCGAAAGGTGTTACTCCTCGTGCGAGACGACATGGTGAACGACGGTTGTGAGATTGTAGCGACCGCCACCGACGGCATCACCGTGCAGCCAGAAACCGAGAGAGTTTACCGAAAGCAAAGCCCACGATGGCCACCGCACCAGAACTTTTTCGCCTTCGCCTATACAGTGTCCGCATCCACAGTGGGTCTGCATGGAACTGTGGACGCCTTGGTCGAATGCTCTGACGGAAATCCAGTGCCGGCAACTCTCCAAATCGAGGACGTGTTGGACGAACCGGTTATTTCCCCTCCGGCGATAATGGAGTTTCGACCGCAGACTTCGATGGGGCGCCCGAACCGGCGAAACAACCTCGTTCTTTACGTGAACCCTTGCGTCGTTACGCCAGGCCACTATGTCAGATTCGCCATTACCAAACAGCTTGGGAGCGTCGATCTCATTGACTTGGCAGGAAGCGCCGTTCAGCAGTTCGACATCAAACTCGATGCAAACCAGCACGGTGTTCGAGGGCAGAACGTGCTGCGGGTTCTCGTCCCCTGGAGAGGAACTGCCTGGAACCAGCACGCGACGGTTGAGGCGCGCACCAAGATCAGCTCGGATCACGTCGTTGCTCCCGGCTACATCCGGCTCGATGAACCGGATCCGAATGACGCCGGCTTCTTTCAGCGCGTGGAATACGATGAACTTGACGATCACGCTCCGAGCAAGTTCGCAGCAGGTGTTATCACCATCAATACACTCGACCCGCTGAACAAGTTCATTTTCGGGACAGGCACAACGAAGGAAGAAGCGCGGAAGGAATTCGATCGCAGGCTCAGCCAAGATACGCAGGCACAACAGCGTTTGGCCTCGCTCTTGGTCGAGGAGGTTTCGTTCAGAACGCTACAACAGCAATTTGATGATAACGATCTTCTTCTACCTCCGAGGCGGGAAATTGCCGAAATTCATGCCAAGGTCGATGAGCACAAGTTCAAATTAGCCAACGACGTTTATCGGGCGTTGGTAAAGTAGGATTTCGGCTGGGACCTTGCGATCCAAGGCGAGGTTGTCAGAGGCGAGTTTGGCTTCGGCTGGTAAACTGGCTGGCCAAATGGCCGACGCTTGAGGTGGCCCGCAATGGCGGCGGAGATACGCTTTCGTGCGACGGCCAGATACTTCTCCTTGATGTCGGCACCCGCCACACGCCTCTCGTGAAGCACAGCCGCGACGGCCACAGTGCCGACACCAAGGAATGGATCGACTACCAAATCTCCTTCTTTAGCGAGCGCGAGAATGAGCCGCTCTGGAATCTCAATCGGAAACTGGCAAGGATGGGAGGTCTTTTCGACGTGGTTGTTTTTCACGTTCGGAATGATCCAAACATCGCCGGGGTTCTTGCCAAGTGGATTGCAGGAATACTGACCACGGCGATCCCCCTTGTAAGCGAGCTTGCCCGGATACTTCTGAGGGATTCGCACCGCGTCGAGATTGAACACGTATTTGTCGCCCTTTGAATACCAGAGGATCGTCTCGTGCCTGCCGGAAAACCGATTCTTGCAGTGAAGTCCGTGCTCGAAATGCCACACAATTCGGTTACGGAGTCGGATGACGTCCGTGCTCGCATACTCTGCGAACAGCGGGTGGAGCAAGATATCCAGCGGGATCATCTGTCCGTGCCCGTTGACGTGGTTCCCGACCTGCCAACAAATGCTCCCACCGGGCCGCACGATCCTGACGCACTCCTCGATAACCACGCGCTGGAACTTCAAGTAGTCTTCAATCGTGACTTCCTTTTCGTATTCCTTTCCCACGTTGTAAGGCGGGGAAGTGACAACAAGTTGAGCCGATTCGTCGTGGATCTTACGCAGCAACTCAACGCAATCACCGCGAAATAACGTCACGTCATTTGTATCCCGAAAGTGCTGGGCTATTTTCATTCGTTCACATTCATTCTACCACGAACTGCAAATGGATCCAGCAATTTCACCCGCCGCTAAATCAGGCTTTCATCTCCTCGAATTCGTTGCGGTGTGACACCTCGGCGCGGTGAGTCGTTGGATGGTCGATGGCTTACTCTCTGGCAACGATGGGCGACCAACTGACCGCGCTTCGCCCGGCCAGATCAGCCGTGGCGGCGCGGAGGCGGTAGTGGCCCGGTCGGTCAAGCTTGAATTCAACCACGACGTCCACGCGCTTGCCGTCTCGCGCGGCGCGTGGCTTCGACGCGGCTGATTGAAGAAAACGATGATCTTCTTCGTCTGGCCCGTAGAGTTCCCAGGCGACCATGGCGTTCTGATAAACACCCTGGCGGTCCGTGCCCAACGTGTAAAAGACCGGCGCGGTGGTTTCGACGACGGTCGCGCGGGCCGTGATCGCGAGCGGGGCTTTTCCCTGGTCCGCGGACAGCGTTACGCTGAGTTCGGGTGGAGCGCCGGACGGTCGCACAGGGGTTCGCGCGCGATCCAGCGTCAAAGATTTTCCATCTTCGATCACATCCACTTTTCCATCTTCGCGGACGCGCACGATTTCCCGGTAACCCGCCGGCTGAATGCCGGGCAAGTCCCACAACAGATCGAAGGCAACGCCCAGCCGGAGGCAGCGTTCGATTTCCACAAAGAAGTTTCGCATGACGTCGCGGTATTTCACGCCCTTCGCGTTGAGGCGTTCGAGATTCAGTTCGCCAACGCCCCACAAGCTCCCTTTCCCCAGTTGCACATGTCCCAGGTTGTAGCCGGGCGGCAGCAAGATGACGACTTCCGCGGCGTGACGGAGTTTTTCCAGATCGCGTTGCGGAAAATTCTCGACGCGCATCTGGAGATTCCGCGCCAGCGCCAGGCATTCGGGGTAAGGCACACAGGCGAGCTGGGCGTTGTCCCAAAAGAAAAAGCGCGTCGCACCCAGATCGTAGGCGTGGCTCAGGAACCAGAACGCGTCCGCCCGATCCACCGCGCCGTAAATGCTCGTGCCCCACGTCTTGCCCGTGAGCCGCGCAGCGCCGCGCAGGAAGCCGTAGAGAATGCCGATGAAATTCTTCGGATCATCGACTGCAAGCTGACAGCCGTAAGTCATGTTCAATTCCGGCAGCGTCCGGAGCGTGCCGACGCGTCCGGGAGGCTCGAAGACCATCGCCGCAGGCACGGCGGGATCTTGCGACAACTGGTAAGCCGCCGTGCTCACCATCGTCTCCCAACTGAACAAATTCTCCTGCCGGAATTGCACGTCGCCCAGCGCGACATCCGGTCTTGCGGCCAGCCCTTTGAGCAGAACCGTGGGCGCGCCCTCTTGCCACGCGTGACGGAAGTATTCGCGAAATGCGTCGAAAGCGATTTGCGGAGTCAGCGCTTTCCGAAACGCGGCGTCCTTCTCCAAACGGGGCCGGATCACATGGTCTCGGGTGGAGACCGCCGGTTCGTCCAGGAACAACGCCGGGCCGAGGTAACGGCTGTCGTAGAGACATTCCGGATACGAGACATCCTTTCCGCCCACACCCCAATAGAAGACGTGGAGATCTTCAATCCAGGGGAGTTGCCCGGCGTCAACCTTCAGGCAGTTGATGCCGGCGTCCGCCATCTCACGGAAATCCTCGCGCGTCAGCCGGACCATCTCGTAGTCGGAGCCGTCATAGCGGCGAGTCTCGTCCTTTTGCCGCGCGTTGCTCGGAACGCCGACCAGCACATCGGGGAGCAATTCGATCCGTTGGAGGCCCGGAGGCGCCATGGCCACGTCCGCCTCGTCCACGGCTTCGAGCCGATACGGATGCCCGAGGTAGCGCGTCTGCTTTGGGAATCCGCCTGCTTGATGGGGATCTTCGCTTGGCTCTGTGGAATGAGGGATCAGATATCGCCAGCCACCCAAGGAAGGCAGCACGGCTTCGCCCGAGAGCCGGTTATGGAATTCGCGGGGAGCTGCTGCGCCATGCTGAACGACAAAACGCGCGATGCGTTTCCGAGCGTCGCTCAGCGTCCTGGTTGGATAACTCGCGGCGAGCAACCAAACGCGAAACTCCTCGCCGTTGGTTTTTGTCGCGTGCAGCCGGAGCCACTGGCCATCGCCTTGCGCTGTGGGTTCGATGGCCCCCCAGGCGACGGAGTAAGCCTTCACCGTGGTTCCAGGCAAGCCCGTTTCCGTTTGATGAACGTATCGCGCTGATTGGCCGGGCGGGCCCAAAGGCGGCGTCCTTGGCAACTCTGCCTCGGCGGAAGTGCGAAAGATGCACGCCGAAATTGCCACTGACAGTAAGCCGATCGTCGCCAGCTTCACGCACCGAGATTACACGAAGTGGTCCAGCCCTCGCAGTACTAAACTCCCGTCCCATCTGGGCGATCCGTACACTGCTCCCCCGTCCTGCGGCAGAATGCCTGCGATGTTTCGCCCCGCGCAATAGCGGGCGAACCGAGGGCTGGTTCAGCGGGGCTTGTGGACCGCCAAAGCCTTCCTGCAGTAGGGAAAGATCCGGCTATCGTCTGTCTGTGAGCGCGGTTGAACTTGCTCTCGAAAAAGTCAAGAAGCTCTCTGAAAGCGAAGCTCGTGAGCTTCTGAGTTGGATGCGACACTTCGCCTGCCACAATTACGTGAAGCAGAAACGTCAAGGTGCGATTCTCAAGCACCCAATTGCGGACATTCTCATCGGCGCATTCGCCCTGCGGTTTCAAGGCTTGTTGACGCGCAACGGCAGGGAATTCCGCAGGCTTGTTCCATCGCTCACCGTCGTTGAATCATGACACGGTGCGGCGAGCGCGAGTGCATGGCGACCGTGCCAGGGGGAATCACCTTGAAGATCCCGGCTCCCAGTTGCAGCCGTTCAGGTGATTCGGGTTGGTGGCCAGATCTCTACTCAACTCTGCGCTACGGGGACAATGTTCAAGAAGTGCCCCTCACCGCCACTCGTGCTTGGGATACTTGCGCTGAAGCTCCTGCTTGATGCGCGGGTAATGTTCCTTCCAAAATCCGGGCAGGTCTTGGGTGATCTGCACATCCCGCATGTTCGGCGCAAGAATGTGGATCAAGACCGCAACGCGCCCCAGGGCCAACCGCGGCGTGGCCTGCACGCCGAACAACTCCTGAATTCGCAAGGCGATGTAAGGCGGGCCGTCGGCGACGTAAGTCACCTTCGGATTTTTTCCGTTCGAGAGCGCCAACCGCTCCGGCGCGTGTTTCTCCACGAGTTCCTGCTGCCCGTCCGAAAGCCAGGATTTGATCGCGGATTTCACCTCGCGATCCTTGATGTCTTTGTAAGAAATCGCGCCGTGGCAAATCTGTTCGACCAGGTGCCGCCGATCCGCTTCCTGAATCGGAGTCAATTGAAGCTCCGGGCACCACTGGCTCAGCAGATTCAGCCGCAGAATCCACTGGTCCACGCTGTGATCCCAGTGCTTCAAGACCAGACGGCCCTGCAGGACTTCATCCGCCAGAATCCGCGCCGCGGCGTCCGCCGGGGGCGGTTCGAGGCGGCGCGCGGACAACGCCAGATCGCGAAAGCGGAGTTGTTCTTCCGCGTAAACACGCCGCGTCGCCGCGTCGTAATAAACGCGCGATTCGCTCAGGAGGTCCTCGGGAAACAACTGGCGCAGCCAGTCGGCCTCAATCGCCGTGGCCAGAGACAACAGCGTGTTCACGGATTGCTCGCGGCCTTCGATCTCGCGCACTTCGGCGGCAACCAAGAGCGGGCTTTGCTGCACCACGCTTTCGCGCGCCAGCGTGCCGCGGCGGTTGTGCGCCAATTCACAGCGCAGCGTGCCTTCGTCCAATCGCCGCGCGACGCGGTCGGAAAAACCAATCAGGATGCACTTCTGCAGTGCTTCATCCGGCACGGAAACGGGTTCGGCGCGCAAGCCTTCGCGTCTCGCGATTTCGAGGAATTGGTCGAGCAACGGTCCGACTTGCCGAGCCGTGACCGCGTGAACGCCAACCTTCCGGCACGCTTCCAACCGGAAGCCGTTCTTCGCCGCGTAATTCCAGGCGCGCATCAGAATCCAGAAATCCGACGACGCGCGTTCGCCAAACAAGTCTTCGCGGAAGGATTCGACCTGTTTGCCGGGATTCCGGATCAACAGATCGCGGCCCTGGGTCAACGCCGCGACGAGGCACGCTTGATAAACGCAGCCGTATTCTTGCGCGGCCAAGAGCATGCGCGCATAGCGCGGGTGTACCGGGAACGCGAGCATGCGGCGGCCTAAGTCTGTGATCGCGAGAGGTGGGAGAGGATCGGCTCGTGTGCCTGGCGCGCTTTGAGAATTCGAGGCGCTGGTTTCGTGTCCGCCGCTTTCTCCCTCACCCTGGCCCTCTCCCCAGGGAGAGGGGATTTGTCCCGCAGCCGTGGATGAATCCGGGGCTTCAGCTCGTCGAGACACGCTGACGGCGCGGCTCCCTCTCCCAGCGGGAGAGGGCCGGGGTGAGGGGGAAGGCGCCGCAGGTCCAGCATTAATGCCAGATTTCTCCGAAGCATCGGATTGGGACAAGCTGGAAGCTTGTCCTACTTTTAGCGCACCCAAATCCGTGAGCAGTTCCTCGGCGTGCGCCAGGGCTTCTTCCTTGGGCGGTTCGAGCCAGCGGAAGCGACGCAAATCCTGAACGCCCGCGGCTTTCAGCGTCAGCACGACTTCGGAGAGATCGAGCCGTTTGATTTCCGGAAGCTCGTGCGTCGGCCTTTCCAGATGCTCTTGATGCGACCATAACCGCACGCATCGGCCCGGCGCCGTGCGGCCCGCGCGCCCGGCGCGTTGATCGGCCGAGGCGCGGCTGATTTTCTCGATGAGCAGCGTATTGATGCCGCGATTCGGATCGTAACGCGGAATCCGCGCCAGGCCGCTGTCGATCACCAGGCGCACGCCGTCAATCGTCAGGGAAGTCTCGGCGACGTTGGTCGATACCACGACCTTGGGTTGACCATACCGCGCGACGGCGGCGTCCTGGTCGCGCGGAGGAAGTTCGCCGTGCAACGGAAGAATCACGAAGCCCTTTGACTCCGGAGTTTGCCGGATCGCCTCGATCGTCTGTTGAATCTCGAAACTGCCCGGCATGAACACGAGCACGTCGCCCTCGCCGCCCGACCGGACAAAATCGCCGAACGCTTCCGCCGCGAGTTCCCAAACGGGCGGAGCGTTGGACGGCGCGCGGCGCGCGGCAAATTCGATGTCCACCGGAAAAATCCGCCCCTCCGATGACAGCGTGGCGCACGGGTTGAGGTAAGACTGGAGCGCGCCCGCATCCAGTGTCGCGGACATGACGAGCAGCAGCAAATCCGGGCGCGCGTTTTCTTGAAGGTCCAACGCCTGCGCCAGCGTGATGTCGCCATAAAGATGGCGCTCGTGAAACTCGTCAAAGATCAGCGCTTGCACGCCGGCCAATCTGGGGTCCTGCACGATTTGCCGGAGGAGGATGCCTTCGGTGACGTATTTGATTTTTGTTTCTGAGCCCGCGACGTGCTCGAAGCGGATTTGATAGCCGACTTCGCGCCCCAGTTCCACCTGGCGTTCTTGAGCGACGCGGGCCGCAAGCATGCGCGCCGCCAAACGGCGCGGCTGCAAAATCACGACCTGGCCGGTGCTCAAGAAACCGTGCTCCAGCAGCATCTGCGGCACTTGCGTCGATTTGCCCGAGCCGGTCGGCGCCTGCACGATGAGGCGCCGGTTTTGTTTCAGGCGAGCGACGATCTCCGCTTCGATTTCGTAGATGGGCAATCGTTCTGGCATGGCGAATTTCTCCGAGAACGATGCATTTGGCAGCGCCGCTTGACAATCTGCGAGTTTGGCTCGGCTTTGCCGCGGCGCATCTCAGAACGAGGACATTCCGTAACGGATTGTAGCGCAGACTTGCAGTCTGCCGTATCGCCGATTTGTCATCGGCGGCGCTCCGGCAGATTCCAGGGTGCCGGAACTTGTCGATACCTTGCGGAATGCAATTCCGCGATGCGGCGCAGCGCGGCGAAGCCGCAACCAAACTTTTTGGACTGCGGCGGGAAACGAAGCGCCACGCCGCTTTGGTCGCCATGGCTCGCCGTGCCAAAGCTGTGTCGCCGCTACGCTCTGCCACCGCAGTCCAAAATCGTCGCAAGCTGCGGCGATTTCCGGTGATACTGATAATAGACTGAAAATCTGCGCTACGCAGGCGATTCCTCGGAACTCAGCGTCCTCATTCGATGCGCTCGGTTTTGCCGTGCGCTAAAACTTGCGGATTGCTGACAGCCCCCGGGTGAAGCACCATCGCCGGGTATGATGGATGTACTATGAGAAAGCACAACCAGGTTGAGACGGGCGTGGCGTGGTACAGCCAAGACCAGTATTCCCTTTTGCGAGCTTTGGCCGCTGATGCGGATTCTTTGCACCCGACCTATGAGGAGTGGCGCGCAGCCGCCACCAAGCTGATTGAGGATTTGCGGTCGAAGGGCGTGACTGCCTACAAGGTGGATGTGGATGTTCACGAATTGGCTGCGTGGTGCAAACGAGAGGGCCGGCCCTTCGACGGCGCCGCCCGCGCCACTTTTGTGAGCAAGATTCAGCGAGACAGCGCCTGAGCCTTTCGAGAGGCGTGTGTCTCATACTGTAAACCGTGACAGCCGGAGGCGTGCGCGCTAGTTTCTGCGCATGGCAAATCGCACGCTGACGCTCGGCCATTCGCCCGATCCCGACGACGCGTTCATGTTCTACGCGCTGGCCAAGGATTTGATCGCTTCACCCGGATTTCGGTTTCAGCACGTGCTCCAAGACATTCAGACGTTGAATGAGCGCGCGCGCCGAGGCGAACTGGACATTACGGCCATCAGCATCCACGCCTACGCTTACGTCAGCGACCAATACGCAGTGCTCCCCAGCGGCGCGAGCATGGGCGACGGTTACGGGCCGGTGCTGGTGGCGAAGCGCGCCTTCACCACAGAGGACATTGCGCGCCGACGAATTGCCGTTCCGGGCACGATGACGAGCGCGTTTCTCGCCCTGCAACTCTGGCTAGGGAAGCCCGCTTCCGAGATCGACTGTGTCGTCGTGCCGTTCGATCAGATTTTTCACGCGGTGCGCTCGGACCAGGCCGACGTCGGTTTGATCATCCACGAAGGGCAGTTGACTTACCGCGATCAGGGGCTGCAATTGTGCCAGGATCTGGGCATCTGGTGGGGCCAGGAGAACGATGGTTTGCCTTTGCCGCTCGGGGGCAACGTCATTCACAAACGGTTCGATCCCCTCACGCGCAAGATCATTTCCGACATCCTCACCGCCAGCATCCGGTATTCGCTCGACCACCGTTCCGAGGCCGTGCAGCACGCACTTCAATACGCTCGCGACATGGGACGCGAGTTAGCCGACCGATTCGTCGGAATGTACGTGAACCACTGGACGCTGAATTACGGCGAAAAGGGCCGGGAATCGATCCGGAGATTTCTGACGCAGGCACACGAACGCAAACTCATCCCCTGTTGTCCCGAACTGGAATTCGTGAGTTGAGACGCGAATTTCACGAATCTTCACGAATTCCGAGAGAGAATTCCCCAAAACCCCTGAAATCGCTGTGCGGCAGCACAGCCCTACCGGAAGGCGGATCAAAGTCGTCTTGCCGCTTGACCCAGATCAAAGAATTTCTCGGCGCACCTCAGTTAGGTGCCGGAGCCGGTAGTTCCGGCTTTTCGTGAAACGTTCGAGAACAACCTGCGCAGCGAATGGGGGCCTTATGACCAGTATTGACCAACTGTTTTCCCGCCGAACCTTCCTCAAGATTTCCAGCGCCACCGTGCTTGGCGAAATGGCGCTCTCCCTCCCGAGGAGAACAGCCGCCGAGGAACCGGAGCGCCTCAAACCGATCGGTGAAGCCAAGGGCATTCACCCCGGCCGCGTGGTTTGGGTCCACGATCCGGAAGCGCCCATTGGAATGGGCCGGGTGACGGGCATTGGTGGGAAAACGCGCACACCGATCCGCAGCGTGTGGACGCCATGATGTCGCGGTCCGTGCGCGAATTGGCAGGCGAGTCGTCCGACACGCAGGCCTGGGACAAACTCTTCCGGCATCTTAACAAAGCGCGAGGAAGAGGCGATGTCGGCTACAGAAAAGGCGAAAAGATCGCGATCAAAGTGAATTTCGTGGGAATGATCTGGCGGGACAAGAACGTGAATGCCGAGACTTACGCGCTGGAGAGGAGGCGCGATTACATGAACACCGCGCCGCAGATGATTTCCGCGTTGCTTCGCCAGCTTGTCGCAGCCGCCGGCGCAAATGAAGCGGACATTTCCGTGGGCGACACCCTCGCCTATTTCGCCAACGAGTATTACGACCCGCTTCATAAGGCCTTTCCTGCCGTGCGCTACGTGGACCACGGTGGAAAATTTGGGCGGACTCAATGCACGCCTTCGCCTGTGCCGTTCCATTGGAGTTCACGTCCGCAAGGCAAGGAGCAGGATTTTCTGCCTGGATTCATCGCAGAGGCCGATTATTTGATCAACCTGGCGAACCTGAAGGCCCACACCGCCGCCGGAGTCACGCTGTGCGCCAAGAATCATTTCGGCTCGCTCGTGCGGTGGCCGGTGCAAGCCGGATACTACGACATTCATCCCGCCACGTTTTCCAAGGAAGTGAAAGTGTACCGCCCGCTCGTGGATCTGATGGGCCATGCGCATTTCGGCGGCAAAACCATCCTCTACCTGATCGACGGCCTTTATCCAGGCAAACATCCGAGCGATCCTGCGCCGCGCCAATGGAACTCGGCCCCGTTTAACGGCGGCTGGGCGTCGAGTCTCTTGGCGTCACAGGATCCCGTCGCGATCGATTCCGTTGGCTACGACTTTCTTTGGACCGAATGGGAGGATTATCCGAGGAAGGGCGGTGTGGACGACTATCTGCACGAAGCGGCGCTGGCGGAACAACCGCCGTCCGGGACCTTCTACGATCCCGACCACGCCACTCACGTCAAAAGGCTGACGAGCCTCGGCGTGCACGAACATCGGAACAACGCGCAAGAGAAGAAATATTCGCGCAACCTTGGAAAAGAGAAGGGAATCGAGCTTGTGGTGCCAAGCTGACTTGAACAAACCGGTTCTTCGCTCAGTGGCGACGCGCCGGTGGTTTGATCGTCACCTTCCCCCTCACCCCGGCCCTCTCCTTGGGGGGGGGTCTTCGAGGATTGGAGTGGGTAGGAAAGAAGGGGAATCAGTTAAAAAAGGAGTTCAAAGGGAAGATCTGAGCGTGATGTGGAAGCGTCCGATGGCCGAGGCCCGCCGCGCTTCGCGCCGAACTCCACTTCGCTGCCGCTCCGTTGCGTCGGGCCAGGCCCAAATCCTCGCCTAAGGATTTTGAAAACGAGTCTTGAGCCGGTGGGCGTGGCATTTTCGATAGACGCGATTCAATACGAAATCTATTGAACCGCGACGTTGGCACGCCCCGAACTGGCCGCATCGCAAGGATGGTTTTGAAGATTTAGGCGAGGAACATGGCCAGGCTTTTGGGTTTGTCGGGAAGGCGTCGGTTTGGCAATCTGGCGGGCACTCATGATGCATATCGAGATTCAGAAACATTACGCGCAACTTTTAGGCCTCCAGAGCCCCTGGAAAATCCAGAACGTCGAACTCAAGCTGAAGGAAAAATGCGTGGACATCGAACTGGGTTTGGAATGGGGTTCTCCGGTCCAATGTTCGATTTGCGGCTGTGAGTGTTCGATTTACGACAGCGCGGAGGAGCGGACGTGGCGGCACCTGGATATGATGCAGTTTCGGACCGATATCCGGGCGAAGGTGCCTCGCGCGGATTGTCCGACGCACGGGGTTCTGACCGTGGCCGTGCCGTGGGCCGGGCCGAGAAGCCGCTTCACCCTTTTGTTCGAGCGGATGGCCATCGAGGTGCTGAAAGCCAGCGCCAGTATCCAGAGTGCGTGCGAGTGGTTGAAGATCGGATGGGAAAGCGCGCAGGCGATTATGCGGCGCGGGGTGGAACGGGGTATGGAGCGCCGGGAATTAGAGGAGTTGAAGCATCTTGGGTTGGATGAGAAGAGCTTCAAAGGAGGCCAGTCGTATATCACGGTTCTGACCGACTTGGAGGAATCGAGAGTGCTGGAAGTGGTGCCGGAGCGGACGCAGGAAGCGGCGGAGCAGGTGCTGGGAACCTTAAGCCCGGAACAGAAGGAGATGGTGGAAGCGGTGGCGGTGGACATGTGGGAGCCCTTTGTGCGGGCGATCACGGCTCAAATGCCGGAGGCGGCGGTGGTGCATGACAAGTATCATGTGAGCGCGTATTTGAACAAGGCGGTGGATGAGGTCCGGCGGCAGGAGCACCAGCAATTGCAGGAAACTGAAGATCAGACGCTCACTGGAACGCGTCATCTCTGGTTGTATAATCCGCAGAATTGGAGCGAGAAACAGTCCTCGGAATTCACGGCACTGAAGGATCTCAATTTGAAAGTGGGGAGGGCCTGGGGCGGGCAAGGAATTGTTCACGAAGTTCTGGGAGTATCGAGAGGAAGGATGGGCGCGGAGATTCTTCAAAGATTGGTATGGCTGGATGAGCCGGAGCCGTCTCGAGCCGATGAAGAAAGTGGCGCGGATGCTCAAGAGGCACTTGGAGAACTTACTGACCTATATCACGCACCCGATTACCAATGGAGTGACGGAGGGGTTGAACTCCAAAATACAGGCTCTGAGAGGGGCTGCGCGGGGTTTCCGAAACTTCCCGAACTACCGGATTCGCATCTTATTCTTCTGCGGGAAGTTAGATCTCTACCCACTGTAATCCGTGAAGAACCCCTTGGGGAGAGGGCCAGGGCGATGGGAAAGGGAGCGGACACCGGCCGGTTGTTTCCAAGATCGTCCACGACGCCAGCCACTCAGAACAGCGAAGAACCAACGAAATTCTTAAGGACTCTGTGAACCCAACGTGCAATATGTTTCTCACACTTCTCCTCGTCACCTTCATCGTTTCAACCCTTGTCTCCGTCATCGTGGCTCGCGTCTTCCGCTCTCCCGTGGAGAAAATTCTGAAGCGGATCATTGCGGACGAACTCAGCGCGGCCTGGCTGCGTTATTTGATGTTCGCCTTGTACGTGGTCGGCATTTCGAGCGGAGTGCGCGTTTGGGACCTGGAGAAATACATCACTCGGCCTCTGGTGAAAGGCGCGGAGATTGTCGAACTGACCATGGAGCGCTGGGTACTGGAGGTTTACCGGACGATCATCAGCACGCTTCAGGGTGTCGCCTGGGTGCTGCTGGTCTTTTTCCTGTGCACGCTCTTCGCGTTCCTGGTCAGCCGCTTCTTCGAGGGCAGGAAAGCCCCCAGCGCCGCCGGGCCGACCAATCCCTGAGCTTAGTGGTCCGTTTCGTAAATACGCTCACGTTCGTTGCGCCCAATTTGGCCTGGGGCAAGGCGCGACGAGCGAGCATCCCCCGCCAGTGGGGCTGTGACCGAGGAGCAACGCAGCCCCAGGCAAAATTC
>VHCZ01000146.1 GCA_016871535.1 Verrucomicrobiota bacterium | reverse complement strand
CCAGCGAGCCGGTCCGGACGTGTTCCAAACACGGCGAGCGGCTCGCCAGGACGGACTCGCCCTACCGGCGATCGGTTCACGGGCCGTGTGCATGGTCCTAAAATCAAGCAGGCTTGACGGTAGGGCGAGCCTGTCCCCAGCGAGCCGGTCCGGACGTGTTCCAAACACGGCAAGCGGCTCGCCAGGACGGACTCGCCCTACCGGCGATCGGTTCACGGGCCGTGTGCATGGTTCTAAAATCAAGCAGGCTTGACGGTAGGGCGAGCCTGTCTCCAGCGAGCCGGTCCGGACGTGTTCCAAACACGGCGAGCGGCTCGCCAGGACGGACTCGCCCTACCGGCGATCGGTTCACGGGCCGTGTGCATGGTTCTTAAAATCAAGCAGGCTTGACGGTAGGGCGAGCCTGTCTCCAGCGAGCCGGTCCGGACGTGTTCCAAACACGGCGAGCGGCTCGCCAGGACGGACTCGCCCTACCGGCGATCGGTTCACGGGCCGTGTGCATGGTCCTAAAATCAAGCAGGCTTGACGGTAGGGCGAGCCTGTCCCCAGCGAGCCGGTCCGGACGTGTTCCAAACACGGCGAGCGGCTCGCCAGGACGGACTCGCCCTACCGGCGATCGGTTCACGGGCCGTGTGCATGGTCCTAAAATCAAGCAGGCTTGACGGTAGGGCGAGCCTGTCCCCAGCGAGCCGGTCCGGACGTGTTCCAAACACGGCGAGCGGCTCGCCAGGACGGACTCGCCCTACCGGCGATCGGTTCACGGGCCGTGTGAAGTTTCGCGAGCTTTGCGGCTCTCTTATCTTGTCTATCTGCGTTCATCTGTGGTTTCCAACTTTTAGTTGCTGGAGCTCTGTGATTTTCCCCCGGAGTAAGCCGACCCGTTCGGAAATGGCCTGAGGCAAATGGGGGAAGCGACCGACGTATTCCAGGATTTGCGCCGCGCGCTCGCGCAAGCCTGAAAGGAAAGCCAGTTCAACCGCGGTCAGGTGGCGCTCCAGGTTTCCCGGTTCCACGCGACGCAAGATCTCGGCGCAGCGCAGCGCCTCTTCGCAGTCGCCCCGCCGCCGGTGCAGAGTCATGAGCGCGTGCAGAGCGCGAACATTGTGCGGGTAAAGTTCGAGCGCCTTCCGCAAGGCATTCTCGTTTGGCGAGGCCGGCGACAGCGAGCCAGGCGCCAGGGCTTGATGCACCAGGCGGTCGGATTCGGTGATGTTCTCGTCCAGTTCAACCTGGCCGTCCCGCATGCTCCGGACCGAAAAACCATCCTCGCGATAGAACCGTTCGTCATCGGACTCCAACAGATGCCGGGGCCAGCGTTCCTCAAACCCGCGCGTATCCGCCAGCGGAATGGTCCCCGGTGGACTCTGCGACAGCGTCACCGAGCCGTGGTGCAGCACGACACTGAGCGGATTATAGACAACGCGCAATCCTCGCTGGCAAATCTTGAGACACAAATCTACGTCCTCCAACCCGTAATGCACAAACTTCCCGGCGGCCACAAACGCGCCGCGCTTCACGAGCAGACACGCTCCCAGCACCGCCTGGAAATGGCGTTCTTTCGTGACGCCGTGGAAGTCCGCCGGCTCGCGGTGGTAGATCGGATAAAACGCGTGGAGGTCTGCGTTGTACACGTAGCCCGCGTGGTTGATCGTGTTGCTTTGAGGATACACCAGCTTGGGGCCGACCACTCCGACATCAGCCGAAGCCGCGGTGATGAGCAGATGCGTGAGCCAGCCTTGAAGCGGAATGGTGTCGTTGTTCAGAAACAACAAGTAATCTCCGCGCGCCGCCTCGGCGCCGAGGTTGCAGGCCTTGGAGAATCCGGCATTGCATCCCACGGACCTGATTCGCAACAAGCCGTTCTCCGCCGCGGCTCGTTGAAGGAACTCCGCGGTCCCGTCCGTCGATCCGTTGTCCACCACAATCACCTCCACGCCGACGTTGGCCGGGAGCGTGCGGAACACAGCGCTCAGGCAAGCCTCCGTGAAGGGGAGTTGGTTAAAGACCGGAATGATGATCGAACAAGTCATGCAACGTCACCCGGCAGAACCAGCAATGCTTGTTTTGTCGGGAGCGCCGACATCCTTGTTGGCGAATTCCCGTTATCTTTCAGCAATCCGACATGCCCGCGGGGACGCCGGCGTTCCCAAAGTCGCAAAACGAGCATCGCTGCGGCAAAACTCTTGCCCGGCGATAGCGCGCTGACTAGAGTGCGACTTGAAACTGAAACCGCGCTGGCGGCGGTAGTCTCGGGATATTGATTGCAGCTCATTCGAGGATCAAATCGTGCATCAAATCAAAATCTTCAAGGCGCTTGAAACGGACGTTGGCCAGTTGGAGAAACAGGTGAACGCCTGGCTGGCCGAATCCAAGGTTCGCGTCGTCAATATGTTTGGCAACATCGCCCCGCAAAGTCCGCCGCCGGACGAAGGCGCGTTCGCGATTTCCAAGGGCCCGCACCCGCCATCGGACATTTTCCTGGTGGTGCTCTACGAGCAGCCATGAGTGAGTTGTCAGTGGTCGGTGGTCCGTGGTCCGTGATCCGGCGTTGGAACCGACGAGGCGATAAGGAATCTGCAATCCGCAATCAGTCATCCCATCCAATCGCCCGGCCTTTGTTCTGCTCCTGTAGCCAGGCCAGCAGCGGTTTGAAGTAGTCTACCATCGGACGCGTCGATAGATCTTCGCCGGTTGCTTCGCGCAGAACCTTCCGCCAATCTTCCGTTCCACCTTTCTCCATGATGTTGCGCAGGAACTCGCCCACCGCTTTGTTGTTCGCGTAATTGCAGGATTGCGGAGGTTGGCGGAGAATTTTCCGCGCGATGTAATCGTGGAACTGGAACTTCAGCACCGTGGCCACGGCGTAAGAGTAATAATAAGCCGGCGTGTCGTTGATGTGCGTCTTGGTCGCCGCGTCGCAAAATTCCTCGCCCCGTTCCGACGGCGGTTCGACGCCCTGGAATTCCCGGACGTATTCCCACCAGCGCGCGTTCCACTGGTCTGGAGTCAGGTTGCGCGCGTAGATGTCCGCTTCCCAATGCGTCATCGTTCCTGAACTCCAGAAGATGAACGGAACCGAGTTGGCCAGCGCATCGTTCAACAGAAACGCCGTTTGATCGACTCTGTAATCCGCCGGCAAAATACCCACCGACTGCAAGTACGGCGCCGCCCCCGACGCCAGCGAGATCAACTCGCCCATCCCTTCATGGAACGCGGGATTCGCCCCCAACCGGAGCAAGGGAGGAACTTCGGGCCGCGTGTAACTCATGAAATAATAGCCGTGCCCCAATTCGTGGTGCGTGGTCTCGAACCATTGCGTGTTGGGCTCCACGCTCATGAGCGATCGAATGTCTTTGTCCAAATCCAGGTGCCAGCAGGAAGCGTGAGTGTTTTTCTTTCGCGAGCCGCCCGCCGGGACCGGATAAAGGTCGGACGCCCTCCAGAAGCTCGCTGGCAACGGTAAAAAGCCCAGGCCGACGTAGAACTGCTCGGCGGTCTTCACGATCCACTCCGCGGTTCGGTCTTTGAAATACGGATCGAGGTTGGCGCCCTCAACAATGCCGACCCAATTCTGGCTCCAGCGATTGTTGAGCCAATGGGCGGGAATGCGTTTCGGCACGGGCTGGCCGTACTTCCGCGCGAGCTTGTGCTTCACCCAGGTGTGCAGTTGCAGATACAGCGGCTTCAAGTCGCGCATGAAACTTTGCTGAAGGTTGACTATCTCCTCGGTGGTCATTCCGTATCCAGCGACTTGGAGGGCAAAATAATCCTGATGACCCAACTCGCGTGCCACGCCGTTGCGCAGGTCGCGCAACTTGATCAAGCCCGGTTTCAACGCCGGCCCGGACTGCTTGGATGCTTCCCACACGGCGCGGCGCCCGGCCAGATTCGTGGAGGATTGCAGGAGGTTGTCGATTTCGTTGGCCGTGATCGGTTTTCCGTCCAGGCGAAAAGTGAACGAATTGAGGACGGAGGCCTGCTTCGTTTCGGCGGCGATCCGGGCGCTGACCAGTTCGGGATTGGTCATCGGCCCTTCCGCGGCGTTCAACAGGACGCGTTCCAACTGGCGAACCGTGATCGGGCGAAGCTCGCTTCGGTGTTCGAGCAGCATCTTCGCTTCGCGAATCACCGCCGGATTGCCGTTAAACGCGGCCAACGATTTGCCGGCCGCCTCGGAAGCCGCATCATGCGCCGGCGTGACGTCCGTGGCGGCGGCCCATTGCGCTTCGCTGTTGACCCGATAGAGCGCTTGATAGCCCGCGTTCACGAGAATCAAGAATTGATCCGCGCGCTCCTGGAGAGCCGCAGCCGCCTGAGCAGGCAGAGGAATCGCGAGAACCATGAAGAGCAGTATCCATCCCCGAACTCGAAAAGTTGCCGGCCATGTCATGCAGCGGAAACTAACGAGCAGGATTCTGGAAAACAACCGCAAAGGCAGCGCGATTGTAACCCCTCATCAGTTAACGACGGTGGAGCGACGCTCCTGCGGAGCTGTTCTTCGATGGCATTGGCTCAGCGG
Organism: Verrucomicrobiota bacterium; assembly: GCA_016871535.1. Taxonomy (NCBI): domain Bacteria; kingdom Pseudomonadati; phylum Verrucomicrobiota; species Verrucomicrobiota bacterium. The sequence goes on along the minus strand of VHCZ01000146.1, from coordinate 11,348 downwards.
GAGCTTCGCCCCACCTTAACTACCTTCACCGATGGATACGCGTGATTGCAATGGCGATTGGCGCCGCCTCGGACACTCGCCCCGTTTCACGGAGGGACGCCACCGCGAGAATCTTCCATTTCGAGATTGGCAAGCCGCGATCCATTCGTATCGTGAGCGCCAACAAGATTTTATCTGACCTATGGCTCGAACCGAACGAACGAACGTCCGCTCTCGCGAAGACGTTTCCGAAATGCCGGATTGGCTAAAAGAAAAGCATTGCCCGCACAAAAAGAAATACATGTCGGGCAAGCGCATTATGCCGAAGAACCTGACCGGCAAGGAAAAGCTCACGTACCTCGTCGATGAAGTTTTTCTCGCCTACAATTCCGCCCGGCTCCGGGAAGCGTGCCAGCTTTTCACCGACCGCATGCTCGCGCCCGACGTGACCATCGGCATGAGCATTTCCGGCGCGCTCACGCCGGCGGGCCTCGGCTGTTCGTCCATCATCCCGTTGATCAAGGCCGGCTTCGTGGATTGGATCGTTTCGACCGGCGCGAATCTTTACCACGACCTGCACTTCGCGCTGAATTACCCGGTGCACAGCGGCAGTTTCAAATTTGATGACACCGACCTGCGCGACAATGATCTGGTCCGCATCTACGACGTGGTCATTCCTTACTCCGATGGGTTGATGGCGACGGACGATTTGCTGCGCGAGATCTTCTGTCAGCCAGAATTCCAGAAAGAAATGGGTACGGCCGAGTTGCACCACTTGATCGGTCGCTACGCCGCCGAATGGGAACGCAAGAACCGGCTGAAAGACGTGTCCGTCACGGCGGCGGCTTATCGCGCCGGCGTGCCTTGCTACACCTCGTCACCGGGAGACTCAACCATCGGCATGAACGTGGCCGGTGTTGAGATCCGCGGCAGCAAACTCCGCATCAATCCGTCCATCGACGTCAATGAAACCACGGCGTTCGTGCTTGCCGCCAAGCGTGCGGGGGGCCGGAGCGGCGTCGTGCTGTGGGGCGGCGGCAGCCCGAAGAATTTCATGCTCCAAACCGAGCCGCAAATCCAGGAAGTGCTGCGGATCAAAGAATACGGCCAGGACTTCTTCATCCAGGTGACCGACGCCCGGCCCGACACCGGCGGCCTCTCCGGCGCGACGCCGAGCGAAGCCGTCAGTTGGGGCAAGGTTGATCCCACCAAATTGCCCGATGCCGTCGTGTGTTACACCGACACCACCATCGCCATGCCGATCTTCACGCATTACGCGTTGGCGAAACACAAGCCGCGCAAGCTGAAACGGCTTTACGACCAACGCCCGCGCATGATGAAGGCGCTCACGAAAGAGTATTTCGCCCACAACAAAGTGAAAATGATCGACGGTGCAGAACCAGCCTTGGACTGAAATCCATCTGGCGTCCTCCACGAGCCCGGCTATCCTTCAAGTTGTTGATCAAGCCATATGCTGACACAATACATCCAGGCGGCCATGCGTCATGCGAAGTGCGAGCTGATGGAGAACCGCCGTTTCTTCGCGCGGATTCCCGAATGTCCGGGACTTTGGGCGGAAGGTCCAACCCTGGAGGAGTGCCGGGAGGAGTTGCAGAGCAGCTTGGAGGACTGGATTATGATCAAGCTCCGGCATGGTGACCGGTTCGGTGTGATTGACGGAGTGGACATCAATCTGCAACCGGACTATGCCGAAGCCGATTGAGCGGCGTGAATGCATCCGCCGGATGCGCCGCCTGGGCTGGAGCGGACCAGAGCCCGGTCGGCGTCATATGGTGATGCGCAAGGGAGAACTCACCGTGCCAATTCCCAATCCTCACCGCGGAGATATCGATTGGTCGCTCGCCAGCCGCATCCTTACTGTGCAGACCGTGGGATTGACGACAGATCGACCGGAGAACCGTAGCGCAGATTTTCAATCTGCGGTATCGCCGATTTCCAATCGGCAGGGCGCCGGCAACTCCCAGCGTGCTCGGACTGGGAGACGCCCCGCAGAATACAATTCTGCGATACGGCAGAGTGCAACTCTGCGCTTCGAGCTTTGTCGTCCATCCCGCGGACCAAGCAGTAAGGAAACCGGGATTTCCCGCGAAGAATGGGAACAAACATGACCCAGAAACAGCTCCAAGCGCTCGCCAGCCAGCACGGCACACCGCTGGTGGTGATCGATCACGACATCATCCGGCGCAATTACGCTGAGTTCAAAAAGCATTTGCCCAAGGTCCAGGGTTATTACGCCGTCAAAGCCAATCCGGCGCCGGAGATTGTCCGCACGCTCTATCGAGCCGGCGCGAGCTTCGACGTCGCCTCGCTCCCAGAATTCATGCTCGTTTATGAAAACATCAAACACCTCCCGGCGAAGGAGCAGCAGGATTTCATCTGGGACAAGATCATCTACGCCAACCCGACCAAGCCAAAGGAAACGCTCCAGGCGCTCGATCAATACAAGCCGCTCGTCACTTACGACAACCTGAACGAGCTAAAAAAAATCAAGCAGTACGCGCCGCACGCTGGCGTGGTGCTGCGTCTGCGCGTGCCGAATACTGGGTCAATGGTCGAGCTTTCCTCGAAGTTCGGCTGCGATCCCGGCGAAGCGGTGGATTTGATCCAGGCGGCCTTCGGCATGGGATTGGTCGTCGAAGGCGTGAGCTTTCACGTGGGCAGCCAGTGCACGAACTTCGAGAATTTCGTCCAGGCGCTCAACATGGCGGGGGCGGTGTTGAAGGAAGCCAAGTCGCGCGGCCACGAAATCAAAATTCTCGACATTGGCGGCGGTTTTCCCGCGCATTACAACAAACACGTCAAGCCGTTCAGTGCGCTGGCCCGGAAGATCAACGCCGAGATCGACCGGCTTTTCCCGGAGGACATGCAGATTCTCGCGGAGCCGGGCCGCTTTCTCGTGGCCACTGCGGCCACTTCCATCGCGCGCATCATTGGCAAGGCGGTGCGCGACGGCAAACCGTGCTATTTCATCGACGACAGCGTGTATCACACGTTCTCCGGAATCATCTTCGACCATTGCCAGTACCACTTGAAAGCGTTCAAGAAGGGCAAAACGGAGATTTGCGCGGTCTTCGGCCAGACTTGCGACGGACTGGACACGATCTCGCAGTCGGAAGAATTGCCGGACCTGGAAATCGAGGATCTCGTCTATTCGAAGAACATCGGCGCTTACAGCAACGCTTCCGCGACGTGGTTCAACGGCTTTCCACCCGCGAAGGTCGTGCACGTGAACGAATGAACGGAAGTGATCCCACTGAATCTCACGGCGCAACCACGCGCCAGGTGCCTCCCGGATTCGACGGATTGAGCAGTCGCGGCTGGTTCAGCCGGATGCCGTCCAGGAGCCACAGCGCCAGGGTCCCGTCTTTTTGATGCTGGAATAGCAGGTCCGGCTTGCGGTCCCCATTCCGATCTGTGACACCGACGACGCGCCAATCCGTATCGCCCGGATGGCTTGGGCTGAACAAGGCTGCCGAGGCGGCGGCGAAACCGTCGAGGCGCCAAAGCGCCAGCGTCCCGTTGCGGTGCTGAAACACGACATCGGGTCTTCCGTCCTCGTTGAAATCGTCCGCTCCAACCACCTCCCACGCCAGGTCGATCGGATTTCCAAGATTGAGGAGCGCGGTGGAAACCACGCGGACATGGTCCACCATCCACGCGACCAGTCTCCCGTTGCGGTCCTGGACCAGGAGATCCGGCTTTTCGTCGTGGTTGAAATCAGCGGCGCCGACCACCCTCCACTCGCCGGCTTCGGCCAGATCGACATTGATCAGGGCGCCTGAAATCAATTGCCGGCCATTCAGGAACCAGGCGGCCAGGGCTCCATCGCGGTGTTGGAGGACCAGGTCCTCCTTTTCATCCTGATCGAAATCACCGGTGCCTGCGATCCTCCAGCCCGGTGCGGGCCGGGCCTGGGAATCGAGAAGCGCCGCGGAAATCAGGTCCGCGCCCTGCATGTGCCAGGAGGCCAGGGTGCCATTCTGGTCTTGAAACAGAATGTCCGCGAAGCCGTCTCGGTCGAAATCGCCCTTGCCCGGAAAGACCGAACGCAGGGACAGCACCGCATCGACACTCCGCGCCGTACCAAATGGATTGGTCACGACGACCGCATATTTTCCGGTGTCGGCAGCTTTGACGGCACTCAAGCTGAACGTCGCATTCGTGGCGCCCACGATGCTCTGGCCGTCTTTGAACCATTGGAAACTCAGCGGCGGCGTGCTTGCGTCCGCGACAGAGATGCCGAATGTCACGGAATCGCCCAGGCGAAAGGCGCGGCTGACGGGTTGAGCAGTGATCACAGCGCCCAGACCCACGGTCAGTCTGGCGGCAGCGCTTTCCGCGTGCCCGAACGAGTTGCGCACGACGACGCGATAGACCCCCGCATCGGACGGCTGCAAGTTACGCAAGACCAGGAGCCAGCTTGTCGCGCCGGGCACAGGCTCGTCGTTCTTGAACCATTGATAACTGAGGGATGGCGTGCCCATGGCTTCGATCAGGAAGCTGGCCGATGAGCCTACAACGACGCTCTGGCTCTGAGGTTGGACCTTGAATTCCGGCGGAGCGCTCACCGTCAAGCGAGCCACCGCGCTCGTCGCCGCTCCGAAAACATTGGTAACGACATAGCGGAAGTCTGACGGATCCGAGAAGTGCGCAAGCTTCAATTCGAGAGCGGCGTTCGTGGCATTAGTGATCACGGCCTGGTTTCTAAACCATTTGAAAAAGAGAGGCGAAGTTCCAGCCACATCAGCCGAGAACCGGGCCGTCGCGCCGACGGGAACCGTCTGATTTTCCAGTCGAGAGCGAATCACGGGGGGGAAGTTCACGATCAGCCGCGCCACGGAACTTGTCGCAGCCCCGGCCGTGCCGAATACCCGCGCCTGGTACTCTCCGGCGTCCGAAGCCTGAACGCGTATCAACCCCAATTCCGCCGCCCTCGCCGTTGGGACTGGAGCGCCATTCTTCAGCCATTGATAGCTCAACGCCCCGCCGTCGAAGGCCGTTGCCGCCACACTGAAAATCGCATTGGACCCAACCATGACAGCCTGATTTGTCGGTTGAAGCGCGATGGTCACAGGAAAGCGCACGGTGAGGACCGCGGGCACGCTGACCACCCGGGCAAAGGCATTGCTCACCGCGACGATGTAACTCCCCGCGTCGGCAGGCTGGGCATTGGTGAGGATCAAAGCGCTGTTGGTGGCTTCGGGAATCATGTTCGTTCCTTTGAACCATTGAAACGCCAGGGGAAGTTCTCCCTCGGTTTCGATCGCGAGTCGGGCTGTGTCTCCGACAAACACGGTTTGAGCGGCAGGCTGCGTCTTGATCTTCGCGGGAACTTGCACCACAAGTCGGGCAACGTGGCTGGTGGCGGTTCCGACCAGGTTTGTTGCAAGCAGGTAGTATTCGCCATTGTCCGCGGGCTGAACATTAGCGAGGGACAGCGACGAACTGAAGGCATTGAGGATGGATGTGCCGTTCTTGAACCAGCGATAAGCCGGAGCGGGCACCCCTTTCGCCTCCGCCGAGAACGCCACGATGGTTCCAGAAAGGGCGACCCGGTTGGTCGGCTGAACGGTGATGCGCGGCGGGACGTGCACCACCAAAGAAGCGGAAACGCTGTTGACGGTGCCGGCGCGGTTCGTCACGACGCAGTGATAGTTTCCAGCATCGGATTCCTGCACGGCCTCAATCGTCAGGTTCGAGTTGACCGCGTTGGAAAGCAGCAATCCATTCTTGAACCAGCGGTAGCTGAAAGGCAGCCCGCCCGTTCCCTGGACAGAGAAACCAGCGCCACTGCCGATCAGAAGAGTCTGGTTTGTGGGGTGCTTCGTAATCAGCGGCGGGAGCGCGCCGTTGATCGTCAAGAGTGCCGGCTGGCTCCGCAGGACGCCTTCCGTTCCGTACGCCAAAGCCGTGTAAAACCCGGCGTCCACATCCTGGACATTTTTGAGGATCAAGACGTTCGTGGCGGACCCAGGGATCAGGTTCCCATCCTTGAACCAGCGATAACTCACCGGCAGCTTGCTGGAGGCTTGAACCGAGAAGGTGGCGTCCGCGCCGGCTTTGACCACCTGGTTCGTGGGGTCCTTTGTGATCAAGAAAGGGGTCAACACGGTCAGGGACGCGCTGGCGCTCAATACTGAGCCGAACGAATTCTTTACAAGGACCTGAAAGATCGCGGCGTCCGCGGGCTGAACATTAGCGAGGGACAGCGACGAACTGAAGGCATTGAGGATGGATGTGCCGTTCTTGAACCATTGATACTCCAGAGGAAAAGCTCCGATCGCTCCAACCGTAAAAACTACACTCCCCCCGACCTGCGCCACCATGTTTGCCGGCTGAGTTGTGATGGTAGGCGCAGAGTTGAAGGGATCCGCCGCCTCCAGGCTAATGATGGGTTCGCCAACGCACAGTAAAACAACTGCAACCGCGCCGAAACTTCTCTTGCGACTTCCAAGCAACCACTTCACGGCAGGTTAAAATACCCAAAGCGCGGCGAATGGCGAGCGCAGAAGTGCCTACTTCCTGAAACACCCATCCGCGAAGTTCAGGTATTGTTCCCAATCGTAATCGGTCACGTCGTGTTTGCCGGTGCGAATGTGATAGCCAATCGTCTTACCGACCGGCTGGTTCATTCCGGGCATTTCGTCAACGCCCAAACCTTCTTTGCCCAGCAAGCGATACACCGGCTCCGCGCCCTTCGCTGAAAGGAATTCCCCGCGCGGATCGGCCCAAAGATCCTCTTGCGCGCTGGCGACATAAACCGGTCGGGGCGCCATCAGGGCAATCAACATGTGCTGGTCGACGGGCAGATCGTCCTCGCGGCCGTTGTATTTTTTGAAGTTGCGGCAAAACCAGTGCGGAAACGAAGTGTTGATGCGCTCGGTGGTCTCCCCAAAACGCCGGCGCGCCAACGCCGCCCCGCCTTCGCCTGAATCATTTGAGATCACAATGGCGAATCGCTCGTCCTGAGCGCCTGCCCACAACGACGTTTTCCCCAGCCGCGAATGCCCCATCACCGCCACGCGCTTCGCATCGATGTCTTTGTCCGTTTCCAGGTAATCCAGCGCCCGGCTCAAGCCCCACGCCCACGCGCCAATCGCGCCCCATTCATCCGAGTCCGGACTTTCAGGTCCGCCGTGTGCCGGCTTCTGAGATCCCCCCACAGACTTCCCCTTCACTCCATCCCTCTCCCCCTCCAGCCTGCCCTCTGGCCGAAACACGGCGCGCACTCCAGTTTTCCAACCCTCCGCATGGTCTGGTTCGATGTCGCCATAATAAATCGTCGCGAGAGCATATCCGTGCGCCAGGATTTTCTCCACAGCCCAACGGCTAGCCTCGCTGCCGCGCGACGCTTCCGTGGCGCGATTGTTCGCAATTCCTCCCTCCTTGCTGGAACGCATCCAGCGCGTCGAAAGGGCTATGCCCGGATCGGTGTGAACGGCATGGTTGCCGTTGAAGTTAAGTCCGAGGAACGCGGGCACGGGGTTTGGCGCGCTGTTGGGCTGGTAAATGAGAATGCTCATCTGCGGCCCGGTTCGCTGGCCGGTGAAGAACACAGAAACTTCCTTGCGAGTCGCTTTTCCGCCCAACGCGTTCTTCTCGACGGAGGTGATTTCGAAACTCATCTCACGCGGTCGAGCGGGGCTGCGTCCGTAAACGTGCGTCTGGAACAACTTCAAAACTTCCGCGCGCCGCGCCGACTTCCATTCCGCCGCCGTGACTTTCTTGCCATCCGGCGAGACAAGTGGATCGGGCAAAACGTACTCGGGAACCTTGCTTTCGTCGTAGTTGGCGGCGTTCGGCTGAGCTTGAACCGGGCACAACATGAGAGAATACGACAGGATAAGGATCGACGAGAAAGAGGAAGCGCTAAAGTGTCTCATAGGAAGTTGGATTTAGTTCTGCAAACGGTAGGGCGGCGCTGCTGCGCCGCCGCATCGACTGAAAATCGGCTGCGCGGCAGCGCAGCCCTACCGACGTGTTCATACAAGTGAAGCGCGCAGATTACACCGCTTCGTAATTCCACGGCTTGCGCATTTCTCGCGCGAGCCAGCCGTTCGCCTCCTTGTCACCGACGAATTCTTCCTTTGCCGGATCCCATTTCAATTTGCGGCCCAACCGTGTCGCGATGACTCCCAGATGGCACAACGACGCGGAGCGATGGCCGATTTCCGGCTCGGCGATCGTCGGTTTCCGCGAGCGGATGCAATCGAAGAAGTTGCCCATGTGATCGGTGCTCACGTCGAGGCGTTGGGCGCTCGCGGGCAACGGTTCTTCCAGCAGTTCAGGCCGGCTCGCCCGGATACTTCCCCGCGTGACCCAGATCCAGCCATCGCTGCCCTCGAACTTCACTCCATGATGCTGGCCCTCCTTGTTGATTTGGCCGCCCGTGGGACTGTCATCTGTGGTGCTGCGGCAGGTGTGGGTCACTCCGTTCGCGTAAGTGTACTCCACCTGAAACTGGCTTGCCGCGGTGTAGCCGCCCGGGATCATCTCAATCAGCGGTTTGCCTTCGATGGTCGTCGGCCCGCTGCGTTCGAGGCCCACTCCCCAGAGGGCGATGTCGTTGTGATGCGCGCCCCAATCGGTCATCGTGCCTCCGGAGTAATCGTACCAATACCGGAACGAGAAATGGCAACGTTGCTTGACGTACTCGACCTTCGGAGTCGGTCCCATCCAGAAATCCCAATCGAGTCCTTCCGGAATGGGCGACGGACTGAACGGGCCCTCGCGCAGACCGGCCGGCAGGAATGTGTCGATGTGTTTGAGCCTTCCGATGCGCCCGTTCCGGACCAATTCGCAGGCGAGGCGAAAATTCCGGTCGCTCCGTTGCTGGCTGCCGGTTTGGAGAATGCGTTTCGTTTCGCGGGCCACTTTCACCAGCCTTTTGCCTTCATCAATCGTGAGCGTGAGCGGTTTCTCGCAATAGACATCTTTGCCCGCGCGCATGGCGGCGATGGAGACCAGCACATGCCAGTGATCTACCGTCGCGCACACAATGGCGTGAATGTCGTCGCGCTCCATCAGCTTCCGGAAATCCGTGAACGTCGCGACCCCGGGATACTTCGCCGCAAAGCCCGAAAGGCGGTCCGCGTCGATGTCACACATGGCCACCAGCCGTCCGAAACGCGAAGCGCTGACCGCGTCGCCGCGTCCCATTCCGCCGCAGCCCACCAAAGCAAAAGCGGGCTGGTCGTTCGGCGAGACCGGTTGGGGAGTCGCCGCGTGGGCCTCGCATTCGTCGAGATACCATTTCGGGAGGGTGAATGCCGCCGCGAGAGCCGCGGAAGTTTTCAGGAAGTGCCTGCGGTTGATTGGAGAAGCATTTTGCATCATACAACGTTCCTTGGAAAGGAGTCACTCCCCGGTCTTCGTGTCCGGCACGCACCAGAGCAAGCCCGGTTTGTTGAACCTCTGTTCTCGCTGAAAATCCTCATACTTGATGAAATGCACGTGGCCGTTGAAACCCGCGATGACAGCGCCCTTCTTATGCCTTCGCCCCACGCCCTCGCTTTCATTCGGATACTGGCTGGCGTCGTGGCCGGGATTCGGTCCCCAGACGCCGTTCCAGTTTTTGATGTCCGGCTCCCACATGGCGTACGCCACCGGATTGAACTGGCCGAGCTTGAAGGTCTTGCCGTTGGCGAAACGCCCGAACGCGCAAACGGCGCCGTTCACGATGTAACTCGAAAGCCGTTGCTGGCGCTTCTGCCAGGAAACATCGTTGGTTCTGTCCAGCGGACAATTATACACCTTGCGCTCCTTCAGATAAGGCCAGTAAAGGCCGGCTTCGATGTTGGGCCATTCGTTGGACCGCACCGGGTCAGGTGCCCGGCCGCCGACGGGTTTGTAAAGCCAGCCGGGACCGTAGTCGTTGGCCCAGTTCGGCCAGGGCATCCGGTCTTCGTTGTCGTCGGCGTACATCACGATGGCCAGGCCGAGCTGCTTGTTGTTGTTGATGCAATAGGTGCGGCTGGCCTTCTCTTTGGAATTGGCCAGCGCCGGCAGAAGCAGCGATGCCAGAATCGCGATGATGGCGATCACTACCAAAAGCTCGATCAGGGTGAACGCGCGGAAAGGCAGGGCTTCTCGCGTGCGAATGGGGGCCGCGTTGTGCATCATGCTCATCCCTTCGGATTTCAGATTTCAGACTTGAATTTGCGCTTCCAGGACCGCGCGGCTCCCGCACCCAATCCAAGGCTTTTGCCCTACTTCTTCTTTTTTGGACCGCGGCCTTTGAAGGTCAATTCGGCAATCCCGGATTTATCGAGTTCGCCCAGACCTGCCTTCACCATGCGGTCGTATTGCCTCTTCGTCGCGGCCGCCAACGGCAGATTCAATTTCTTCTCCTTCGCCAACTGCAAGGCAATGCCGGAATCTTTCGCCGCGTGCGCGGCGGAGAAGAAACAGGAATGCTCGCGGTTTTGCATGTCCTCGCCATCGGTCTGCAACACCCGGGAAGCAGCGCCGGTTTGCGAAAAGACTTCGCGCAGCATGGCCAGATCAAGTTTCAGGGCACCCCCCAGCGCCAGACCTTCGGCAAGCGAAGCGGTGTTGATGTTCATGACCATGTTCACGAGCGCCTTGACCTGCGCGGCTTTTCCGGACGGCCCGACGTAGCGCATTGAAGCGCTCAACTTTTCGAGTATCGGCTTGGCGCGATTGAAGGTCGCCTCTGCGCCTCCGCACATGAGGTAGAGGGTCCCTTGCCGCGCCTGGGTGATGCTCGACGCCATGCAACCTTCCAAACTTTCCGCGCCCGCCTTTTTCGCCAGCTTTTCGACTTCGACGTGAACCTTGGGCGAGATCGTGGCGCAATTGATGAAAAGACGGCCCGCGGCGTTGCGCAACAAACTGTCCGCCTTCTTCGGGGGCGCGTAGATCGTGTGCATGGACTTGTCGTCCGTGACTACCGTGATGACGACATCGGACAATTCCGTGACTCGCGCCAAAGTTGTGCAGGCCTCCGCGCCAATCTCGTTAGCCAGTTCCTGCGCGGCTTGCGCGCGCACGTCATAAACCGCCGTGACAGGGTATCCACACTCTTTGAGCCGGCGCGCCATATTGGCGCCCATCCGGCCTACTCCGACGAATCCGATTCTTTCAGGCATACAATTACGGGTTTAAGGTTGTTCTTTCGAGTCATTCGGGCGTCGTTCGACGCCTGGACCGCTGGGAAATTCTCGGCGTCAGGTTACTCCAAAAAACTGAAATGGCCATGCTTTTTTGGCCGGAACGCGCCCCTCAGTTAACGACGGTGGAGCGCGCTCCTGCGGAGCTTTTCCTCAATGGCATTGGCTCGGCCGGAGCATCGCCGCCCCACCTTCTTGAGCGAGTTCGCGCATTCG
>VHCZ01000145.1 GCA_016871535.1 Verrucomicrobiota bacterium | reverse complement strand
GTCCGGATACCGGATTTGCAGTCGTTCGTCTTCCAAATGGACACTGATGCCCAGCCTGGGACTCCGCCAGCCGTTCAGCTTTGAGATCGATTGGAACTCAGTCAGCCCACGCTGCCAGCCCTCCACCGCGCCGGATTCAGGGTCGATGACGTAGTATTCTTCGACTCCGTGTTTCTGACAATCCAGTTCCGTTGTTGGTCGTTCTCGCCCATCGGCTTGCCGTCACTTTCAATGTAATGGATCAGCGGAGGAGGAGGCGGTTCGATCAATGCCTGGTCAAAAGTAATCATGCCGGGACCCAAAACTGCGGGCTTGTTCAATCTCGACTAATCGGGTCGCTCAACAACGAAACAAAGCTACCGCACCCCGGTTCCCTCACAGAACCAGGCAAAATTTTCCGCATTCGTTCTGTTCTGGCCATTCCTTCCTCCCTACGAGGCGTTGGATACGGCAGAAAGTGCTGAAAGCAATGCGTGTGCCGGAGTGGGTCGTCCAGCGTCCAGGGTTAGGGGCACTGGGCCGTCCCGGGAGCGAAGGCCAAGAGCAGGCCCCTGGAGAGAGCGTCAGCCTCCTCCAGAAATCAGAACTGGCCGAGGTTGACGACCTGCATCGTTTCTTCACCCATGGCGATGCCGTAAATCCGTTCCCGGTTGAGAAACGGGATCACCGAGGGTTCGAGATAGACACTCGCCGCGGCGAAGAGCACCGTCCGACCGGAATACTCCGGGAAGAACTCCGAAAACCGGGCGGCTTTGGAATGCATTTGCGCCGCCTTCTCCGCGTCCATCCGCCGCTTGACCTCGACAATCAAGGTTTTGGTTGGCCCAACCGCCAATAAATCCAATTCCATCATTTCACCGGGATGAGACGGGTGTTTGCGTTTGATTCGGATTCCGCAGATATGCGCTTCTTCGGTGGCGAAAATGGCCTGAGCCAATCGAAATCCGCACGGCGCCACCATGTCCTCAATAAGCGTGCCCATACTGTCGGAAAGCTCGGCAAGCCGTTTGTTGAAATCTTTGCGATCCTGCTCAGCTTGGTGCCGATCCCGCTCAGCTTGTTGTTGCATTTCCAGTAATTGACGGTCCGTTCGAGCGTTGCTGGCCCGGATTTCAGCGATGTCCTCATGAATCGCCGCAAGGACCACGGAACTTTGTTCCATGAACCTGGCCAGGGTCGCTTCCAGATTGATGACACGTTCTTCGGTTACCATTCTTACCAAGCCTACGAACTGGGACGCAGGCTGGCAAGCTGCTACCACGGCACGCACGGCACGGCCCCATCAGGTCAAGTTGGGAGGTGGATACTGCGCTTGAGAACACCGCCATCCTCCGTTTTCTGTGGGTGCGATTAAAACTGTCGGTCAACGAAGTCTTTTCCCTCTCTTCCTGAAGGGAGGAGAGGGCCCGAAGGGAGGAGGGCCGGGGAGAGGAGGTGCGTTGGATCGGGTCTATGTTTTGAAGAAACCCCTCTCTCCATCTCTCTCCCCACTCGTCCCTCGCGAGGAGAGAGGGACGACAATCGGAGTCGCTGACCGATGCTCTTAATCGCACCCGTTTTCTGTTGTCCCTGTTCAAACTCAACCGCTGGTCACGGAGTTCTCTTCGCAGGATTGAACTTGGAATCTGGAACACGACGATCATTCGCTCCCTCTGAAGTTCGGATTTGTCGCCAGTGAGACCGCAGCGATCATGTTCAGCGAAGCGATCCGACCTTCCATGATCGCCTGGAACAATTCGTCGCGCGTGAACAACAGCACTTCCGACTCCTCCAAATCGCCGGAACACGGTTCCTTGACTTTGCAGGCGTTTCGGGCTGAGAACAAATGGGCCTTGCCACAGCCGTAGTTGGAATGCGGCACGTAGCTTCCAAGCGAAATCCAATCGTCCGCGGTGTAGCCCGTTTCTTCGAGCAGTTCGCGCTGCATGGCTTCCAACGGCCTCTCGCCCTCTTCGATCAATCCCGCAGGCAAAGTGATGCATTCGCCGCGCACGCCATGGCGGTATTGACGAGCGGCAATAATCTGCCCCTTCGCGGTCTCGGCATAGACCACGCAATATTCCGGCAGCCGAATCTGGTGGTAATCGTCCACCACTCGTCCGTCCGGCAGACGGACTGTCTGGACACTCAGTTCGACCCAGGGTTTGGCCGCATAGATCAATCGCGTGCTGAGAACGTGCCAGGATGTGTTGCGCATCGTTGTGGCAATTCTAACTCTTCCTCAAGTTGAGATGGATTTTAGCCTTTGCTTGATCAGAGGCAATCCCGCAAGCAAGCAGTCCAAATGATTTTCCCGATACCCCGGGAACACAAACCCGCAGCCGCGACCGTCCACATTGCAATTGGCGGCGTAAAATACGCAGTCCGTTCGATGCTCGATCAAGTCTTGAATGTACTCGACACTGCATTCGTTCACACCGTATTGATCGAAGCCGTACCACTTGCCGGGCGTTTTGAAGTCGTCGATTGCCACGACACACTTCTCAATCCCTGTGACTGTTGAGATTTCATCCCGCAACGGCCAATAAGTATTCCGTGCTTTGGCGCCCTGGTTCCAGACCGTTTGAGCGCGATCCGGAGCCACATCGGATTCTGAATCGGGGTTTGGTCCACCCCAATGCGCGTCGAGGTAGAAGAAGGGATTCTTTTTCTGAGCAAGAACAGCGAGGTTTTCTCTGAGAAACTTCACGGAATCGGAAATGACGACCTGCGCCTTTGAGTCACCGTCCAACAGGCGACGAACCTTGTCGCAGCAGGTTTTTTCAACGTCCACCTCAAAAAGAGGCAACTCCTTGAACCACCGCCTGACAATTCGAGCCGTCTCCCCATCAAGAATGCCAGTCTCGACAAAGACTTCCGATTGGAAAATCTCTATAATGGCACGGGCGACACTATTAATCATTGGCTTACTTTTGGTCGTCGAGGATTAAACTCGTCATGAATCGCGTCTTGTCCGACAGGATGAACTTTCGATTCAGTTGTGAAGTCGGGATCCGACAAGTTTGATCGTATTCGTAAGCATAGTTCTTATGGAGCCCGTATCGGCACCAACAGACGAATCGATCGCGCTCAGAAGGAACGCCGCGGTGCAAGCCGTAAGTATCCGCGATGAATCCTTGCCCTGCCTCCCCGCGAAAGTCCTCCATCAATCCAACCAATCGCTCCGCGTTAGCAGCAAAGTTGGGCTTGCCATAATCCCCGTCGGAAAAAACGGACTCAACCAGCGCGCGGTCGCGGACGTGGTCAAATAAGGCTTCTTTGGTGTGGGTTCCTCGAATGAAAGTATGCTGCCCTCCGTTTTCTCCTACATCCGTGAGAAAGATGAAAAAGGAAAGGAATTTATAGTCATCCAGGTCTCGATGGAAATCCTGGGTCAGGCCGACGCTCTTGTGAAACCCTCCGAAATTCCACCAGGCGTTGATCGAAAAAAGCAAAGGCGCACAACCAAGATACTCTTCGGCAATATTTAGAATCTTTGGACTTAGAGCGGCCTCCAGGAGGTACGGCGCGTTCAGAATCTCCAACTGTTTATAGCTGCCAAATCGGTGTTGCTTGGCGTCTTGATGAAGATAGCGGGGCACTCCATCGCTCTGCGCCCAAACGTGACTACTGTAAACCGGAAGCGCTCGGAAGTAGCCAACGATTTCTCCCACTTCGGCGTCGGAAAATACTCGGCCCAGGCGGCTGATCCCCTCTCTCTTCAGATCACGCTTGGCACGCGCGTTTAGAGCGTTCGCTTTGAAGTCGAAGTGCCTGTTCACCAAGCGGGCGATTCCGGCCGCCAGTGCATCTTTGGTTCCGATCTTGGGAGCTCGCTCCGTGTTTCCACTCTTCCGGAAAAACTCCTGGATGTCGGGGGCAATGTCATCATGAATGATCCGACTTCGCAGGAACTCTGAAGAAATCCCCTGCGGGCGGCCAACGCCCACCGTCGATGGTTCGGCAGATTCAGGGACAGAGCTTCGCGGATCGGCTTCCCGCGCGCTGAGGCCTCTGAGTATTGCGTCGATCACCGGCGCAGAGCCAGACCGTCTCAGTTTGCGGAGCGCACCGTCGATGGCCCTTGTTTGGTGGTCCGACGTAGCCTGAACACGAAAGAGCTGTTTGTTGAAGTCTTCGCTCCCTCTCTTATAGGAAATCAATAATTGAACAGCACGGTAGGCAGCGTGTTCTTTGTCGAAATTCGTCTCAATCAACTTAAGCGCGTCTGCGTTTCGTCCCTCCTGAAGCAGTTCCGCCACTGCCCCGAAGCAAAGGTCCTCCCAATCCTGAGGCGAGATTTCTTGAACTGGGACAGGTGGTAGGTCCGCGTCGTCAGCGAGCGTACCGCCGGGGCTTTCGGCAATGTTCAGGCCTGTTCTCCAGGTCGTGATGTCCCAGGGATTCGCTTCCAGAGTTTCGCCGAGCAAGCGCGCTGCCTGGTCCATATCTCCCTTGGCTGCAGCCACCCTGGCCAACCCCCTGCGTGCCGGGAGGGATGTCGGATCGCGCTGGGCAATGCATCGAAACGTCTTCTCGGCTGATGCGAAGTCGTGCACGCATGCCTCGTTCGATGCCAAGAGATGCTCAACTTGGTTCGCCGTGATTTGCGACTGAATGCCCGACTCAAATGACCCGGATTGGTTGAGTCGAGACATCAGGCGGCGCAGGCGGACGATGGCCTCCGCGGGGCGCTGAAGTTTCGTCAGCGCCAAAGCGAGCAGGTAATCCACCGACGGCGCAACCTCGCAGAAGCGGCCCAAACCCGCTTCGGACAGAGCAACGACTTCCTCGAACCTTCCGCACTCCATCAAGAGGGCACTTGTGATCCTCAGCACCGGCTGACCAATCATCGAGGCCACTTCAGAATTCTCGACCTTCGACAGGGTGCGAACGACCTTCCAGCTCTCGTCGATCGCGGCTTCACGACTTCCTTCCCGATACAATCCGAGTCCGGCCATGAAGGACAACGCTGGCTGCAGACTTGAGCAAGGCGAAATCTCCGGGAATGCCCGGTTGTCGCCAAGCTCGGGAGGAGTCTGAGACCATAAGGCCGTGCTCTCGGCAGATGGGACGGTTGGGGTTCCGTTTTGAATTGCAGCAGATCTATTTCCATTATCACGTGACGGTTTGTTGTTCGCTTCGCCGGTGAGCAGGCTCAAATTCTGCCTCGCCAGCGAGTCGGACGGACAAATCCGGAGAATCTTTTGGTACACGTCAGAAGCAATGCGCTTTTCACCACCTCTGAGAAGTGTCGCGGCGAGCGCACGGAGAACATCCAGATCATCGGGGTTCTGTGGAAGAATCTTCAGATAGCCGTCCAGAGCCGCCTTCAGTTCGCCTCGGCTAAAGTGAAGATCCGCCTCAAGTTTTAGGGCTTGCGTGTTTTGAGGATCGAGAGAGAGGGTGTTAGCCAAGGCTTGTTCGAACTGCTCGGGCGGGCCACATTTTTGACATGCTAGCGCCACGCCCAAGTGAGCAGAAGGGTCATTCGGAAGGATGCGCGCGAGTTGCTCGAATCGTTTCCGTGCTTGGCCATATCTTCCCAGACGCAAAAGATGCCTGCCCAGGCTTCGGACAATCTCCGGATTCTCTCCGCTCAGCTCACACGCTTCCTGAAGATGAGCAAGAGCCTCCTCCTCTTTGCCCTGGTTTTGGCAGTCGGTTGCTGCGTGCAGGTGGATATTGGTCTGGGTTTGGAACGAGTCGATTACAGCTTCCGAAGTCTTCATAGTTCCGGTTTGAGCAGGTTTTTGGGTTCACCGATCCAGTCAAAAGTCGGGCAGGCACCTAGCCATGATCTCTCCATCTCTTTTGGGTAGGCTGGAAGCCCGCCCTACGTTCTATTCAATCCCCGAGCAATTTGCGCCGGAGTTTGATCTTGGCCAGATCCTCGACGTTCTGGCGTTGCGCCGGACCGAACTTGCGTTCGACCAGGCTCAAGTATGCGGGGTTCGTGAAATACTTCGGCCAGGCTTCGTCGCGGAATTTCAGCACCTGCGTCGCTGACAAGTGCTTCGTCGGCAGCGGCAGACAATCGTAGGAGAGAAAGGCGTAGCCGGCGTAGGAGTCCGGCAGCTTCCAGCCGTTCGCTCTCGCGGTGTTGTAGAGCGGGCTGCCGGGCAGCGCCTGGCAGGCATACATGTTGGCCATCTCCGTGTTCAACTCGATGGCCAGGTCGAGCGTCTGCTGCATCGTCTCCAACGTGTCGTCGGGGAAACCGAAGATGTAATTCGCGATGATGTTGATCCCGGAGTCCCGCACCGTCTGGCACACCTGGCGAATATTGACTTCCTGGAAGGTGCCCTTGGAAACCTCGCGCCGGATCGTTTGGTTCGCCGCCTCGATCCCGAGACAAAACCACCGAATTCCGGCCTTGCGGAAAAGTTCCAGATATTTCGGCCGCACCGTATCGACGCGCGAATACGACCACATCCGCGAGTTGTAACCCCGCTCGGCCAACCCGTTCAGCAACGGCTCGAAATGCCGTTGGTCCAGAAAGAACATCTCATCCGAAATCCGGATCGTTTCGACGCCCATCTCGTGCAGTTTGTCGAATTCCTCAAGCATCAGATCGGCGGACCAGTAGCGCATGACGGAGGAATTCGCCGACACGACTCCGTCGGCATTGTCCGTCCGATTCAGGATGTTGATCATGCAGAAGTCGCACTTGAACCGGCAGCCGAGCGAAGTGTAGATCGCAGCGAACGGGGTTCGCAAATTGTGACTAAACTCCGCGTGCCAGAAGTGCGCGCGATACAAGTCGAGCGGCTTGCTCCGATACGGCAGCAAATCCCACGCGTAACCGGGCAAATCCTGGTCCATTAGTTCCTGGGGAACGACTCGCTCCGGCGGGTTCAACTCGGGCGCTCCGGAGGTTTTGTGGCCGATGCCGCGCACTTTCGGCAGATCGTTTTTCAAATCCGCCCGCAAGAGATTGTGCAGGGCATAGACTCCCTCGTTGAGCAGGACAATGTCCACGCAAGGCTGAGCCAGCACTTCCTTCGGCAAAGCGCTGACGTGGGAGCCAACAAAACACGTGAGGTACTCCGGAAACGCCGCTTTCAGATCCTGGGCCAGCGCGGTGGCGCCGATCATGTTGGTCGTTCCGGAGTTGGGGTTCTGCCCGTAAACCACAAAACAGACCAGCCGCGGATTCGCCTCGCGCACGCGCCGGACGGCGTCCGGATTGGCCAGCCGTTCCGCGCCGCAATCCAGAATCGCGACCTCGAAGCCTTTGGCCCGGCAACTTTGGGCCAGGAGCAGGCTCCAGGTCGGCGTCTCGATCGCCGAGTAATCTTTGCTCAAGTCCTGGTAGGCCGTTGCGGAGGAGTCCGCGTTGACGAAGAGGACGTCGAGTTGCCTTTTCATGTTCATGCTCGCGTCACGCGTAGCGCAGAGTTGCCCGCTATCATTACCTGTCTAAATCGTCGTTTCCGCGGTAAGGCGAGTCCGTCCCGGCGAGCCGCGGCCGACGTCTTGGGAACACGTTGGAAGCGGCTCGCTGGGGACAGGCTCGCCCTACCGAAGTCAAATTGAGAATTGCTGAGAGTTTCCACCACGCACCTCATTCTTGCTCTCCCCGCGACGGAGGAGTGGGGAGAGGATCAGTTCACCATCACAGCGTCACAACGAGTTCAACAACTCGCAAACCGCCAGGATTTTCTCCGGCTCCAGATCCGGATAATTCCCGATGTAAAAACCGTAGAAGTGAACATGGTCCACCTTCGGGTAATTCTTGAATTCATCCCTGAACAGACGCCGGAGATACGGCTGGCGAAGCTGGTTGCCGCCGCCGGAAGTGCCGCGGCGAAACTCGACTCCGTGCTTGCGCAAGGACACCATGATGCGGTCGCGGAGTTCGTCATCCGGCTCGCGCAGAATCAACGTGAACGCGTAGTTACAGCTTCCTTCGACGGCGAAGTCGATTTGATACTTGACCGGGTCTAGATTCTCCAAAAAGACCTGCAGGTTCCGCGTCCGTTTCTGATTGTTTTCGTCGAGGCGTTGGAGCTGGTTGCGGCCGATGACGGCGTTCAGCTCCGTGCTGCGGAAGTTGTAAGCGGGAAAGGCAAAGATGAAATCCGGATTCAGATCCGGATGGCGCCGCTTGTAAGATTGTTTGACCGATTCGGACGTGCTTTCGCGAACCATCCCATGCGAGCGAATCATGCGCGCCGTCTCGTAAAGCTCCGGATCGTTCGTGCACACCATGCCGCCCTCGATCGTGCTCATGTGATGGGCGTAATAGAACGAGAAATTCGACATCAATCCGAACGTTCCCAGTTTGCGCCCCTGGAACGTCGCGCCGTGCGATTCACAGACATCCTCAATCAGCGGAACTCCGCGATGTTTGAGTTCGTCGATCAATTCTTGTTCGAGCGCGTTGTAGCCCAGGATGTGCGTCAAGAACACAGCCCGCGTGCTCGGCGTAATCCTTTTCAGGATTTCTCCGGAGTCCATGCCCAGCGTGCGCGGGTTGATATCGACGAACACGGGCTTGAACCCGCAATGCAGAACCGAGGCGATGTCTGAAACCCAGGTCAACGTGGGCACGATGATTTCGCCCACATCCCGGTTCTCCACGAACGGCCCTCTCACCCGTCCTGCGGACACCCTCTCCCACTCCGAGGGGGAGAGGGACAGAGAGAGGGGATCGTTCAGGGGTTCAATGCGCGAATTGTGTCGGAGAATTCTCTCGCGCAGCGCGGCCATGGTCACCATGTTCGCGGAGGATCCGGAGTTGACGAACACGCTGTATTTGACGCCCAACCATTCGGACCATTCCTGCTCGAAGGCGCGCACCTGGGCAGACTGCGTCAGGATTGGATCGTCGCCCTGGAGGTATTCGATCAACGCGTCGAGATCATCCCGCGTGATGTTATTGTGCATCAGGGGCCAGTTGAGATTGGCCTGGCGAACGGGAGCAAGGTCAGCGGTGAGGCTCATAGAGGCACCCAAAGTCGTTACAAGGTGAAAAGGGTTAAATCATTAAGTCGGTGATCGGTCGAGAGCCTGTGCCACCCCCCCCGCAACTGATTCTCCTGATTGTGCTTTAGATGAACCGAAAACCGCGCGGACCGCAGCCTTTAGGCTGCTTCCGCGCACTCTCCGGAGTCCAGCGTTGAAGCGGCCTAAAGGCCACGGTCCGGAAGACGGGTTCATGGGAAGAGGAGAAGACGCCATCACCGGCTGCGAAGGTTCAGAATCACGCGGTCTTTCGCAAATAGCGCAGGTCGAATTCGGTCGGGGCGATGACGTTGGGCAGCGCGCCGCCGTTGAAGAATGCGTCCAGGTGCTGGATCGCGCTGCGGCCCATGGCGACGACAGCTTCCCAGGAATTCCCGGCGATGTGCGGGGTGCAAACGAGGTTGGGCAATTCCAGCAGTTCGTGATCGTCCGGCGGTTCGTGGGCATAGACATCGATCGCCGCACCGGCAATCCGACGCGTCTTCAAAGCCATCTTCAACGCTTCCTGGTCCACGACGCCGCCGCGGGAGGTATTGATCAAGAACGCGTCCGGTTTCATGAGGTCCAGCGTGTCGGCGTTGATCAGGAACCGTGTTTCATCGGTGAAAGGCACGTGCAACGTGACGATGTCCGACGAACTGAAAATCGCTTCCTTGGTCGTCAACATGACGCCTTCGTCTCGGCAGAAACTATCCCGATCTGCAGTGTCATTGGCCCACACGGTGCAGTCGAACGGCTTGAGGAGCCGGACCAACTCCTGGCCCACGTTCCCCAGCCCGATGATGCCGATGCGCAGATTCGACAATTGGCGGCCCCCGTTCTTGTCCCACTCGCCCAGCCGCAGTTTTTGAGAGGTGACGAACAGGTTTCGCGTGAGGCCGATCATGAGGCCAACGGTCATTTCCGCGACCGATCTCCGATTGACTCCCGGGGTCCAGCCCACGGCAACACCGCGGTCTCGGCAGGCCTCTTGGTCCACGTTGTCCAGGCCCACGCCGTACTTGGAAATAATCTGCAACCGCGGGCAGGCAGCGAGCAACGGCGCATCGATTTTCTCGAGGCCAATGATCGCGCCATCGGCATCTGCCAGAAAATCTCGCAACGACTGGCCGTGCAGGCGGTCGCCTCGCGTATTGAGAACGATCTGGAAGGCGCGCGCCGAGAGCTCGCGCGTCAGAACTTCGTTTTTGCAGAACGACGGCGAAGTGACTTTGATGAGCGGGGTTTTCATGGAGGCGCGAAGTTAAAGGGCGATGACCGAGGCGCGTTCGAGCGAATCAGCGTCGGAGAATGGAACGGTATTTAGCGCAAATTCCCGGATTCGCTCCGTGAGGCGCGCGACGCCCAGCCCGTATTTCTCGAGAACGTGATTTCGCCCGCCATTCTCGAAGAAGTAACGATCGGGAAGGCCAAGCCGCAACACCGGGATTTGCACTTCCTCATCCACGAGCGCTTCACAGATGGCGCTCCCGAATCCGCCTGCAAGCACCTGCTCCTCCAGGGTCACAATCTTCGAATAGCCCTGCAAGGTCGAGAGCAACGCGGCGCTGTTCAACGGCTTGATCCGGAAAAGGTCCAGGACACCCGCGTCCACGCCGGCCTTTTGCAGTTCTTGCTGTACCTGCAAAGCCCGGTGCAGCATGAAACCGCTGGAAACGATGCAGACATCCTGGCCGGTCGAAATTTCGCAAAGGCCGGCCTCCAGGTTCTCAGTAAACGTGCCTTGATAGATTGCCGGCAAAGCGGGCCGCTCCAGCCGCAAATAACGCAGGGCGGGACGCTCGCAACAGAGGCGCGTGATTTCGAGCGTCGATTCTTCGTCCGCCGGCGTCCAGATTTCCATGCCGGAGAGGGTGCGCATGCAAGCGATGTCCTCCGTCGTGTAATGCGTGGGGCCGGCGTCATCGTAGCCCAGGCCCACGCCCACGGAAATCACCGTGACTGGCTGTTGCATCGCGGCCAGACTGCACTTGAGTTGCTCGAAACAGCGGGCCGTGATGAAGCTGGCCATCGCGTAGGTGAACACGGTCTTGCCGGACCTGGCCAGGCCCGCGGCCACGTCGATCATGTTTTGTTCGCAAATGCCTGGATAAACGAATTGGGCGGGCAGTTTGTCGCGAAAGTCATCCAAGGCCTGAGCGCCGAGGTCCGCGCTCATGAAAAGGATATTCCGATTGCGCTGAGCTTGTCTGAAGACCTCCTCGATGAGGACGTCCCGCATGAGTTTGTGTTTCGATGCCATAGTCAGTCCGTGATGACATTCGTTTCGAGATCGCGCCAGGCCTGCTCCTGCTGGGCCGCGTCGGGCATTCGATTGTGCCATTCGCTTCGGTTTTCCATGAAGGAGATGCCTTTGCCTTTGACCGTGTTGGCGATGATGGCCAGCGGACGTCCGCCGGTCTGGCCGATGCGCCCCAGCGCGCCGAGGATTTCGCGATAGGAGTGGCCATTGATCGAGACGGTCGCCCAGCCGAAGCTCCGGAATTTTTCTTCGAGCGAATCCAATTGGAGGAGATTCTCGGTCGGCCCCATGATCGCCAGGCGATTGCGATCCACGATGCCGACCAAGTTGCCGAGTTGCTGGTGGCTGGCAAAGACTGCGCTCTCCCAAACCGAGCCTTCGTAGCATTCGCCGTCCCCCACAATGACGAAGGCGCGTTGGTCGCGGCCATCTTGCTTTGCCGCCAGCGCCATTCCCGCGCCGATACCCAGACCGTGGCCCAGGGAACCGGAAATGGAATCGATGCCCGGAATGCTCGGATCCGCATACATCCGAAGCAAACAATCCTTGCGTGTGAAATTCTCCAGCTCGGTCGCCGGCACAAATCCAACGTCCGCCAGGATGGGATACAGCGCCATCGCTGCGTGTCCTTTGCTGACGATGATCCGATCCCGGAGCGGGTCGGACGGGCGGCCCTTCTGATACCGAAGGATTCCGCCGTAGAAAAGAGCGATCAGGATTTCAGCGCACGAAAACGAAGACGGGACATGCCCCTTCTTGGTTCGAATCACCATTCGGAAGAGTTCCTTGCGGAGCCAGGCCGATCGTTCGATTAGCGCAGAGACGTCCAAGTTAGATTGGGAGGCAACTCGATCCGGAGCAGTCCCAAGGTTGGTTTCAGCAGGCGCGACCATAGTACTCATTACTCATGATAGTTTCGGGTCAAAAAGCTTGAGCCATTTTCATTGGAGGCGCCGCCTCCATCTCCTCCAGTTCGCGGAACGACGCCAGGCAACGGATCTTCTTGTCCGCTTCCAGCGCGGCATAATCCTCCTCAGGGTCGAAGAAGATGACCTGGCTGCCGGAGCCTTCAAACGCGAAGGGAACGTGCAGCAGCCGGTCCAGTTTCTCCCGCACCCTGGGTTGGCGTTCGGGCGGGACAAATAACAACAGAAATCCGCCACCGCCTGCGCCGGTGATCTTTCCGCCGATCGCGCCTTCGGACCGGGCGGCGGCGTAGATTTCGTCGATTTCGGAATTGGAAATCTTGTCGCCGAGCGAACGCTTGGAGAGCCAGGACTCGTGCAACAATTCTCCGAATTGCGCGAGATGGCCGTTGCCGCACAAGATCGACAGCGCTTCATCGACCATGTCGCGAAGGATACGGAGGTGTCGGCGTTTGGATTCAAACGCCGTGAGGTACGTCTCCACCACTTTAGCCGCGGTCCGCTTGATCCCCGTATAAAAGAGCATCAAGTGCGAAGTCAGGTGCTGCAAGCGTTCGGGCGGCAAGACCACTGGCCGAACCGAAATCTCGCCGGAGTTTGAAAACAGAATGTGATTGAATCCACCATAGGCTGCCGAGACTTGATCCTGCGAGCCGACGGCCTCTTTAAGGATTTCCTGCTCCAGGTGAATGCCTTCCCGGGCCAGAACCTGCTTGGACACCATCTGACCTCGAACGGCATACAGAGCGTTCAGCAAGCCGACGGTGAAAGCCGAACTCGACCCCATGCCGCTGCGCGCGGGCAAATCGCCGTCGTGGTGGATTTCGACGCCGCGATTGAACTTCAAATAGCGCAACGCCTCGCGAACCGCCGGATGCTGGATTTCATCGATTTCGTTGCAGCTTTCGATCTTGGAATAAACCACGCGGATTCGATGCTCGAAAAACGGAGGCAGGAATCGGCAAGTCAGATAGCAGTATTTGTCGATGGTGGTCGCCAGCACCGCGCCCCCATGCTCGCGGTACCACGCCGGGTAATCGGTGCCGCCGCCGAACAAGGAGATGCGATAGGGCGTTCGAGTGATGATCATAGTCGCTCCAGGCGCAGAACGCAGGTTCCGCGCGGTCTGGGATTTTGGTCGTTCGTTCTCATGCAAACCCGATCAAGCGAGGACTGCTTCGGGGTTCCGGAACTCCAGAAAGGACTCAACCTGAGCCCGCGCATAGGACTCCGGAGTGCCAATGTCCAGGAAACGGCCCCGGGTCTTGAATCCGCACACGCCTTGCGCAAGCCACATTGGCAAGGCCTCGCGTTCGAGCGAAAGCGTCATGTTGGCGGGAAGCAACTGGATCAGTTTGCGTTCGATGAGATAAATGCCGGCGTTGATCCAGCCCCCGCCGCCCGCGCTGCTTTTCTCTGCGAAGGCAGTGATTTGGCCGCTCTCGCCGAGCTGAACTTGTCCGAAGCGGGATCGGTCATCGACCCAGGCCAGCACCAGGCTTGCGCTGGCGTTGCGAGCCGCGTGCGAGGCAGACAAACCTTCCAAATCAACCTCGCAAAAAGAGTCTCCATTCAGCGCCAGAATTCGCTCGGACGGCAAAAAGGGAAGCGCCTGCCTCAAGGCTCCGCCGGTTCCCAATGGGGCGCGTTCTTTGGAATAGACGATCGACAATTCGCCGAATCTGCGCCCGATGGCACACTCCACCTCTTCAGCCTTGTAGCCTGTGCACAACACGACCCGCCTGAACCCGAAGTTCTCGAGATGCCTCAGCAACAGAGCGAGGAATGGTTGGCCATTAACTTCTGCCAGCACCTTGGGTTGTTCCCCGACCACGGAACGCAGCCGCGTCCCCAGCCCGCCGGCGAGGATGGCCACGGTGATTTCAGAAAGAAGACAAGTCGCGCTCACGTGTTCCGGATTTCAGAATCTAAATGTTTTTGAATCGCGGTCTTCCCAGGAGACGATAGCCCTTCAGCAATTCCTGGATGCCTGAGTCGATGGAACGTCGCGCCTCGAATCCAGCCTCGCGCAGCCGCTGATTCGAGACGATGTAATTGCGCTGATCGGGATCGGTCCCAACGGTCGCGAAATGAATGTAAAACTTGGGAACGTACTCCCGGACTTTCAACGCCAGCTCCTCTTTCGACAGATTGGCGTGGTCCAGCCCCACATTGTAAGGCCGTCCCGCCATCCGGTCGGCGTAATCGATGCAGTGCAAGAAGCAGTCGGCCACGTCCCGGATGTGGACATAGTTTCGTTTGAAATCCTTTTCGAAGATGACCAGGTAGCCGTCGGTGACCGCCGCATAGACAAAATGGTTGACCAGGAGGTCCAGCCGCATCCGGGGAGACAACCCAAAGACCGTCGCCAATCGCAGGGAGATGGCGTTGGCGCTGTCCAGGACGATTTTCTCGGCTTCCACTTTCGTTTTTCCGTACAATGAAATCGGATCGAGCGGCGTTTCCTCGGTGCAATGCACGTCGCCCGTCTTCGTCCCGTACCCGCTGTTGGTCATGGGGAAAACCACGAGCTGGCTGCCGCTGCGCAAGCGATTCATCAGTTGAATCGCATCGACATTGACCGATTCAGTCAGGCAACGGTCGCGATCGCACGCGCCGGCGCCGACGATCGCGGCCAGGGGCAGGATGACATCGGCCTTCTTGATCAAGGGCAACAGGGCGGACTTGTCCCTCGCGTCGCCATACACAAATTCGAAGTTGGGATCTGCGCAGAGATGGAAGAGCGCCGCTTCGCCGTACGTTAGATTGTCCAGACCGGTGACGGAGTAACCCTTTCGAAGCAGATGTTCGGCGATGATGGAGCCGAGATACCCGGCCACACCGGTAATTAATACCTTCTGAGATGGCATAAAACTGTCCGTACGTGCCTGCAGGCGTGGCGGATTTTCCGCCGTGGCGCCGGAGATTTCAGTTGAGCAACCCAGATGCCACTGCAGTTGGAAGCCAACATGGGAAGCAGAGACCGAATGTCGTTACATCGTTAGAAGGTTCAATCGTTAAATCGGTGGGAGCCGCTCGCCGATCGACGAAACCTGGAGGGGAAAGCGTGCCCGACCGCGGAAGAAAACGGTTCTTTACGCTGCGGATTCGAGGATGGCGGATTTCGCCACGACATTGACGCGGCGGTGCAAGTATTCGAGCAACAGCAACGCGCGCTGTCCATCGTTCAGGCTGGCCACATACTCCGCTTCCATGCCAGCAAACGGCCCCTCACGGATCAGGAGTCTCTGGCCCGGAACAAAATTGTACGGCGACAGGGCCGATTCGGCCGCCGTGACAAAGTCCGTGCTCTGCATTTCCTCGATTACGCAATCGGGCACCGGTGTTGGTTGGTCGCCAAACCGGACCAATCCGATGATTCCCGGGCGGCTGGCGACGAAGCGGCCAGCCTGGGCGAGGCCAAACCGAGCAAAGAAATAACCGGGAAACAAAGCGCTCAATACCGTGCGTTTCTTGCCGCCGACCGGCATCAACTTCCGGATTTGGGGACAGAAAACCTGGAGCGGGCCGATCGAGCCATGAAGCGGCGCGGACAAACGAGCAAGCAGGTCAGAGGCACGGCCCTCGTAACCCACCGTGCTGCGAACGCAGAACCAATTCTCCGGCTTGTTGTCAGACTTCACAGAATCCGGGCAAAGCTGCCGCACCCTGACGGTGCTCGAATCGAAATCAGGTTTTTGACCATTCTCATCTCATTCTAATTGAAAGGGCGTGCCTGGTGAACCGAAAAACTCAATCGCGCGAGCCAGGCCGGTCTTCTTCCAGCGCTTGCCCCGAAGCGCTGCGTCCCCCGAAATCCGATCGTCACTGAAAAGGTCGTGGCGGAAAACAACGAAACCGAGTTGAACTCTTTGCTGGCGGTGACTCGAATGTAGTCCTGCAGTTGGAGGAATTCCTGGTTGTAAAGTGTGCGATCGGACTGTGA
>VHCZ01000144.1 GCA_016871535.1 Verrucomicrobiota bacterium | reverse complement strand
GTTGTTTACCTGGTTCACCGGCCAGGCCATCGTCTGGGGCCTCGCCGTCATCATGCTCGGCATGGGGATCACGCTCAGCGTCGATGATTTCAACGCTGTCTTGAAAATGCCGCGCGCCATCGCCGTCGGCTACATCGCCCAATACGCGATCATGCCGTTCCTGGGCTGGGCGATCGCCCGCGTGACCAGGCTCCCGGCGCCCTTTGCCGTCGGCCTGATTCTGGTGGCGTGCTGTCCGGGCGGAACGGCGTCGAACGTCGTCACCTACCTCGCCAAAGGCCACGTGGCGTTGTCGGTCCTGATGACGATGTGTTCCACGTTGGGCGCGATCCTCATGACGCCCCTTTTGACGAAAGGGCTGGCCGGGACCTATGTGCCCGTCGATGCGTGGGGACTTTTCCGCAGCACGGTGCAGGTCGTCCTTCTGCCACTCCTGATCGGGCTGGGATTGCATCACGGCGCGCCCCGCGTGGTGAATGCCATTCTTCCCGTCGCGCCGCTGATCTCCGTGGTGACGATTGTGATGATCTGCGCGAGCATTGTGGGCCAGAGCGCGGCCGCGGTGAAACAGTCGGGCGGGCAACTGTTGCTGGCGGTGTTTCTCCTGCACGCGGGAGGATTCGCGCTGGGTTACGCCTTCGCGAAGCTGTTCGGCTACGATCCCATCGTCTGCCGCACGATTTCCATCGAGGTCGGAATGCAGAATTCAGGACTGGGGGTCGTGCTCGCTCAGAAACATTTCGCGGATCCGTTGACGGCGGTGCCGTGCGCGATCTCCGCGACCTTTCATTCGATCATCGGGAGTTTCCTCGCCGGGATCTGGCGGCTAAGGCCGGCGCGTGAATCCTCACGCGAAGCGAACCCCGGCGCTCCTTCAATGTCGAACATCGAACGTTGAACCTGCTGCTACCTGCTGCTGCTTTTTCCGAGACTCGGCGACTCACAGGCGGTCCCCGAACGATCAAGCGCACCGGCCCGGCCCGTCGCCGTGGGGCGAGCGGAACAAGAACTCTTGAATCTCCGCGGCCCATCGAACGGAACGAAGTCATCACCTGATCTGCTCAAGAAAGCCCTCCTCATCAATGTCTGCGTCCCGGAGAGATCCTCGCAAAGTGTGCCGATCAATCTCGTCATAATCCCAGCCGCTGTAATGCAGCACAAACCCTGAGCGCGGGACAGTACGCGACAAAATAACCGTCCTCGCCTTGCTCAAGAATCACTTTGACTTTCAGCGTTGCAGCATACTGTGCAGACCGTGGGATTGACGACAGATCGACCGGAGAACCGTAGCGCAGATTTTCAATCTGCTGTATCGCCGATTTCCAATCGGCAGGACGCCGGCAAGTCCCAGCGTGCTCGGACTGGGAGACGCCCCGCAGAATACAATTCTCCGATACGGCAGAGTGCAACTCTGCGCTACGAGCTTTGTCGTCCATCCCGCGGACCAAGCAGTACGGGCGAGGACCAGCGATTCAACGCCGCCAAACGACCAAGCTGCCCCACAGCCGGGACAGCGCAGCCAAGATACGAAATAGACTCCATGAACTCAAACCGCATGGAAACTGAGACGCTCATCCAGAAGTCAGCCGAGGAGGGACAAATGCAGAACTCAGATCACCCCTGATCCCGTTTCAGCGTTTCGATCTCCGCCACGACTCGGTCCAGTTCTTCCGCGATCGAACGCGGCCCCGCGGCCTGGAACGCATTGACCAGCGCCCGATAGTACCAAAGCGTCCCGGCTTTGCCGCCGCTGTAACGCTCGAAAACGGTTTCGCCGATCTTTCGATACGTCCGAAGCAGGGCCCGGGCGTTGTGCAATTTGTCCGCCGCGGAAACGAGCCGGACGGAATCGCTCGCCTGCGGCAAATGCTCCAGGTAAGCCGTTTTCCGCTCGCGCCACGGCGGGCGCGGCATCGCGTCCGAGTCGGTGCAACCGTGGACGATCTCGGCCACTTTGGCGCCGAAACGCCCGCAAATATCTTCCAGCCGTCCGGGCCCGCCGGCATCCTCCACGGCATCGTGAAGGAGCGCGCCGATGGCTTCCTCCTCCGTGCCGCCATGTTCGAGCACGATGCCGGTGACGCCGAGCAAATGCGCGATGTAGGGCATACCCGTCTTTCGGCGCACCTGACCGGCATGAATCTGGTTGGCGTAGACCAAAGCGGCCTCGAACCGCTCGGAGAAGATGAGTTTCATCGGGAAGCCCTCAATTAACCCCGGTGGAGCGAGGCTCCTGCCGAGGTTTTCCTTCGATGGCATAGGCTCGGCAGCCCGGCAGGAGCCTCGCCCCACCTTCACTGAAGGGAATACGTTTCATCGGCAATCCGCGACGCTGGCGCGAAGTTCATCCGTCCGGGCGGTGAGGAGTTTCATGGGGATCCCCAGCGCGAACACGCAGCCCTCAGGAGTCGAGCATTTGAGGTCCAGGACGGCCCCGATGTGATTCGCCAACTGCTTGCTGATCGCCAGGCCAATGCCGCTTCCTTGTTCCTTGGTCGATTGGCAGGGCTTGAACAGATTGTCTTTGAGGCTCTCGGAGAGGCCCGGTCCTTCGTCCCGGACTTCGCAAAAGACTTCCCCGTTTTCGGATTCCAGGCTGAACGTGACCGCCTTGCCCTTCGGCGTGGCCTGGATGGCGTTCTGGATGAGGTTTTCGAGAATCAGAAAAATCAGGTTGGGGTCGCGGTTGGCCAGCGTGCCTTCCGCGTTCAGCCGCGTTTGAAAGCGGACTCCGGCTTGCTCGGCCAGAGGCGTCACCTTGCCCGCGATCATCTGCACGAGTTCATCCAGCGTGATCTCGTAACGCGCCGTGTCGTTTTGCTCCCGGAGGATGCGGACGACCTCGTTGACGAGGCTTTGCATGCGCCGGGCGGTGGAGACGGCCAATTGCCATTCCGTGTCGCTGGCGGGCCGCGATTCGGCCTTCCGGTTCACCATGAAATGCTGCAGGCCCGACAACGGATTCTTCAGACCGTGGATGAGGTGAGACGTGACGGCGCCAATCGCGGACGCTTTGGCGGCCCAGGTCAGCTCCTGATTTGCTTTAAGCAGATTGGTGGTCCGTTCGAC
Organism: Verrucomicrobiota bacterium; assembly: GCA_016871535.1. Lineage (NCBI taxonomy): Bacteria > Pseudomonadati > Verrucomicrobiota > Verrucomicrobiota bacterium. Next base: position 13,078 of record VHCZ01000144.1, on the reverse strand, counting down.
GAGCAACCGGTTGACTCTCTGCAATTGGTGGAACGCCAGGCCCAGGACGATCCCCACGACAAGGCTGCTGCCCACGGTGGCCATGAGCACTTGCGCGAACAAGGTCCGGTCCAGCGCGGCGAGTTCGTCGGCCAGGCTTTCTCCTTCCAATAGAAACTGCGCGATACCTTGAAGGCGCGGTTCGCCCTTCGAATGCAGCGGAACCATGATCTCCAACAAGGGCCGTGTGGTTCGCGGGTCGTCGCCGGGCACCGCAGGCGAAAAGTCGGGCAGACGCACGGAAGGAAGAAAGCGGCTGACGGGTTTGAAGTTTCTCAGTTCATTCAGGTCTTTCTGCGTCAATTGCGCCTCGGAGACATTCGGGGGAAGCGCCGTCTCAAAATTTCCATTCGTGTCGAAAAGCCGGGTGCCCAGGTAACCGCTCAACGGAGAAAGCCGGGTGAGTTCCAGAACGGCTTCGAGTTGGCCGGCTGTTGTTTCCGCCAACGCCATCAACTCTTCGTCCAGGGGATCTTTGAAGGCCTGCTCCAGCCAAAGGGAGTAAAGAAGCCTGGCGTCCCGGCGGATGATGTGTTCCCGGATGCTCTGCCGGAAGAATCGGCTCGCGAGGAAGATCGTGCTGCCCAGGATCGCCAGGGTGAGCACAATGACGACGGCTGGAGCCGTGCGCGCGGCGAACAAGCCGTGGCCGCTCTGTTCTTTGAGTGCACTCACAGTTACGTTAATGCCATAATCAGCAACTCCGGGACCAGCCGGCGGGGTCTATGCCATGCCGGAACTTAACCTGAACCAACCCAGAAACAAACTCGGATCAGACTGGGGAGCATTCAACAGGCAAGCGGCCTTTCGTGCAAGGGCAGGAAGGCGGAGAGTAGCCATTCTCATTTTCTGCCGGGAGCGCCGACATCCTTGTCGGCGAATTCCCGTTATCTTTCAGCAACCCAACACGCCGGCGGGGACGCCGGCGCTCCCAGAGTCGCAAAATGAGAATCGCTGGCCACTCGCCCTACCTGGTTCATGGACGAGGGCATGGCAATCAGACCAAGGACGCTTCCCTGAACTGAAGGTAGGGCGAGTCTGTCCTCAGCGAGCCGATCCGGACGTGTTCCAAGCGCGTGGAGCGGCTCGCCGAGACGGGCTCGCCCTACCTTCAGCAATCCGACGAACTGTGCAGTCCGTGGGATAAGCTACAGCGCTTGGTTATTGGACGCCGCGTTCCCCCTCACCCTGGCCCTCTCGCTCAGGGAGAGGGAATCCTGCGCCGGCGTATCGACCGATCCGCCACGCTCAGAGCGTGTCCGAAAATTGCGCGGGGTCCTGCGGCGAGGGATTTTGGCTGTGGCCAAGGCGGCGAGGTCCGAGCATCCCCAACGCGGGCTGTAAGGACCGAGCCAACGCAGGCCACGGACAAAAGACCCGCCGCCCGGAGGGTTTTCGCGCCAAAGGCCGCCTGGCTTCGTTGCTCCTCAGTCGAAGATCCAGGGAGGATATTCTCCTTCGCTGCGCCTCGCCATCCGGCCTTTGGCGCGAGAACAGGACCCCGCGGAATTTTCGGACACGCTCTCAGCTTGTTGGAGTGCGGCGAACGATTCTCCCTCTCCCCAAGGGAGAGGGCCGGGGTGAGGGGGAAGAAAGTGTCGCCTATCCTGCGGTCTCCTCAGAAGGTTATCCGAGCAATTGCAGGGCGGCGATGGGGACGGCGTTGGCCTGGGCGAGCATAGCGGTGCCGGATTGCACCAGAATGTTCTGTTTCGCAAACTCCGTGCTCTCATCCGCTACGTCGACGTCCTTGATCCGGCTGTTCGCGGCGGACAAGTTCTGATTCAGAATGGTCAATTGCTCGCTGGTCAGATTCAACCGCTGGATATTTGCACCCACCAACGCCCGCATGTTCGCCAACGCCTGGATGGCGGTCTTGATTTGGTTCAAGGCCGAGTACGCTGCCGTCGAAGTCGAGATCGAAATGCCGCTGTAAGCGTTGAGCACCCCGGTGGAGGTCGCTCCGGTCAGATTGGCGGCGTTCACGCCGAAGGTCACCGCGTCGCTGTCGAGGGTGATGCTCAGCCCCGAAGCGTCAAACAAGCTCACGCCGTTAAACTGCTTGCCCGTGATGTCGCTGACGTAACTCTGCAACTGCGTGAATTCAGACTGGTAGTTGGAGAGATCGGAGTTGGTCTTGGTGGCGTCTTGGGCCAGGACCGACAATTCGCTCATCCTATCCAGGGATTTCTGAACTTTCTGGAGGAACCCGTCCTGGGTCTGGCTGAACGAGACCGCGTTCTGAATGTTGCTGTTCGCGGCGACGTTGCGGTTGATCTGCGCGTCGAATTTGATGGATTGAGCCAGGCCCGCGGCGTCATCTTCGGGGGAAACCAGGCGTGATCCGGAAGAGAGCCGCGCGAGCGACTTGGCGAGCCGCGCCGCCGATACGTCCAGCAAACGCGCAGAATGCGTTGCGGACACATTTGTGTTGATCACGAGAGGCATAAGACAAATCCGTTTGTCTTTTGTTCCTGCTACAACGACATCCGTGTCGTCGGAACCAACCTCCACGGTTGGTTCTCCAGCCTGACCTCCCACCCCTAATCTGATGCCAGGTACCGGTACTATCGGCAGTCCCCGAAGAAACTTTAGGTCGTACAGCAATAAAGTCCGGATTCTGAACAGAAGGTAAAAAGGTAAGGACGCGTTCCACCGCGTCCCTGATATCCCCAGCGCGTTGGTTGAAGCGAGGGCGAAGGACGAGAAAACCGGAAACCTCGGGAGTTCCACTGTGGCTTCCCTGGCCAGCCCTCCGCTTCCAGGGTTGATTGGGGACGCAGTGGAATGCGCCCCTACCGCTCATGGGAAGACATGGCTGGGTCTAAACTCCGATGGACCGCCGAGTTTCCCTGATCTCGATCGAGAGGTTCAGTTCCGGATGCAAATCCTCCAGCAGAAATTTCCAGACCCGAGCCGAAGCCAGCAAATCCGGGTCGCGCAACGGTAGCATGGCCGCGACTTGCCGGGCAATCCCCGGATCGTGGCAGAGGCGATACAGTCGTCTCCAATCTTCCGTCCCGCCGCGCTGGATGAGGTTGAGATACGTCAGCGGCGTGAAGCCCTCGGTGCTTCGGTCCGGATTCATGATTCAAAAAACCCCGCGTCCAACGCACCGGGAAGTTGATGGTTCAGTTCGCGTTTGATCAAGAGCCGCCCGAAACGCCGGCAAATCTCGGCGTCGAAACTCCAATGCGTGTACGGCGAGCGCAGACCGCGATACGATCCCAACGGCACCGCCGGCAAATCCAGCGGCTGAATCTCGCAAGCCTCGGCGAAACGGGTCGCAGGCGTTTGTCCTCCGGCGCCGACGCCGTAAGTGCAATTCAAATACCCGAGCGCATTCAACGTGGAATCTTGATCCAGCTTCGAGGCCAGCGCGACGAAATCCACGTAATCGCGCGTGGCGCGGCGCTCCGTCATCAAGAACGCTTTGATCCGAATCATCTCCCGGACGGTCGGGACGGACAGGCCCTGGACGCAGGCGGTTTGGATCGGCACGTCGCGCCGGCTCTGGCGCACGCCGAGCTCGATGCCGCAGCGTTGGCCCAGAATGAAATTCGGAGGGTTCCTGCGCAGTGTCGTCCAACCGTCCCAGGACTCGAGGTTTTGCGCCGCGTCCTCGAAACGCTCCGCAAGCGATGGACTGACGCAATCCACGTCCAGCGAAAACCGATGATCGCAATGCACGGCGGCGGCGGTTCCGCCGATGACGATCAGCCTCAGTTCCGGGAGCCGTGCTTGCAGCGCCAGCGCTTGCTCGATGACTTTAGAAAACAGCGGCTCATCCACGCGGTGAAAAATAGGCGCCGCAGGGACGAAAACCAATCCAAATTGGAATGCGCGCAGCGTCCTGCCTAGAGCGGAGGGTGACCGGTAATCAGTATTCAGTGATCAGTGATCGGTCGGATCGGTCGAGAGCGCCGAAAAAGCTGCTTCCGATTCCGGCGTGATTCGGGTAAGAGTGGGGCAACATCTCGTCGTACCATGCATATTAACACCTCTCCCCTCTTGCCAACGACCTCCTTCCGGCTTCTCTACTCTGCGCAAGAATGGTCGCCGTTCCGCCAGGCTTTGGAGTGCGCCAGTCTCCTGGCGCTTCCGATCCGCCAGGTCGGTCCAAAGGCGGCAGAGGACTGCCGCACTCCAAGACGCTGGCGCGTCAAAGCTCGCTCCTTTCCGCTCACTGCGCCTGCACGCGATCCACGACTCTTGCGTGCCTCCGACGACGGTAGGGCGAGCCTGTCCCCAGCGAGCCGAGTTGGACGTGTTCCCGGCACGTCGAGCGGCTCGCCGGGACGGACTCACCCTGCCTGGTTCATGGGACGAGAACATGGTCCGAGAACCGCGGAAGTTCCCTGGGGACACCGCAGGTTCATGGTCGCGACGACTGTTTTCCTAATCTGGCTTGCGGGCGTGGCCTCTGCGTTTGCGCAACCGGTGATTGCGGTCCAACCGACGAACGCTTCCGTGAGCCTCGGCGCGAACGCGACGTTCCGCGTGGAAATCGATCCGACTTCTCTGCCGGTCACTTACCAATGGCAGAAGGGTGGAGCAGCCCTTTCCGGCGCGACGGCCCAAAGCTTGACCGTTACGAACGTTCAGGCTTCTCATGCCGGAACCTATACCGTGACCATCCGTAACTCGTCCGGCTCCGTCACCAGCGCCCCGGCAGTGCTCTCGGTGGATCCCTCCTTCACCAAGATCATGACCGGACCGATCGTGGCGGAAGGCGGCATCTCCGTGGCTTGCGCGTTGGGAGATTACAACAACGACGGATGGATGGATCTCTACGTCGTTCGCGGGAGCGTGCTGCAAAGCGCGCGCAATCAACTGTTCAGGAACAACGGCGACGGCACCTTCTCCGAGATCACGACGGGAAATCTCGTGACCTCCACCAACAATTCCCTCGGCGCGAGCTGGGCCGATTACGATAATGACGGCAACCTCGACCTGTTTGTCGCTCGCGCCCTGGGCCAGACCAACGCGCTCCACCGAAACCTGGGCGACGGCGCATTTGCCAGCGTAACGGACACGCCGTTCACCACCCGAGGCGGCAAGACGCAATCGGGCACGTGGGCGGACTTCGACGGGGATGGTTTTCTTGACTTGTGGTTAACGGCGAGGGATTCGAGTCAGAATTCCCTTCACCAGTATCTGGGCAATGGCCGGTTCATCAAAATCACGCGCGGCCTGATCACGACCATCCCCAGTGGAAACTTTCGCCCCGGCGTCTGGGCGGATTACAACAACGACGGGCGACCCGACCTGTTTTTGAATTACTTCCTCAGCCAGCAGAATCTCTTCTTCCGCAATGAAGGCGACGGCAATTTTTCGCAAGTGCTCGATGCCACCGTGATACGCGGGGACGCCGGCAACCGCGGCGCGGCCTGGGGCGATTTCGACAACGACGGCAACCTGGATTTGTTCGTAGGTAATGCGCTCGCTCGGGGCAATCAACTCTTCCGCAACAACGGCAACGGCACGTTCCGGCGGATGCCGCCGGATTTGTTGGAAGGCGCAGCGTCCAATGCCGCGTACCCGGCTTGGGCCGATTACGACAACGACGGCTTCCTGGACCTTTTCGTTCCCAACGGCGAACAGACCGGCGAAAACAACGCGCTGTATCACAATCGGGGCGACGGGAACTTTGACCGCGTTCAGACGGGCAGCCCGGCCAATGACGGCGGGCATTCCGTCGCTTGCGGCTGGGCGGATTTTGACAACGACGGGTTCCTGGACCTGTTTGTTGGAAACCTCCGCGATGAGAAGAATTTCCTCTACCGAAACAACGGCAACACCAATCACTGGCTCAAGTTCAGGCTGATCGGCACGACTTCCAACCGCTCCGCCATTGGCGCGAAAGTCCGTCTCACCGCCACCTACCGGGGCGCGCTCCGGACGCAGATGCGCGAAATCAACAATGGGAACGGACACAACGGAGGTGAGTTGATCGCGCACTTCGGGCTGGGCGAAGCGCGTCTGGCCGAGACCGTGCGCATCGAATGGCCGTCCGGCAAGGTCGATGAAATGAAAAGCGTGCCGGCGGATCAATTCCTGACCGTGACGGAAACTGGCGGCGATCTGCCCTTCGCCATCAAAACGAACCCCAAAGACCAGGTCGCGGGTCTGGGCGAATCAGGAATCCTTCACGTGACCTTCACCGGCCCGTCAGGAATCTCGGTTCAATGGCTGCGGGATGGCAAGCCCCTGGCCGGAGAGACCAACAAAATTCTGACCCTCAATTCCGTGCAACGCGAGCATGCGGCCAATTACAGCGCGATCCTCACCAGCGCCGGAGTGTCACTGACCAGCCGCGTGGCGCGGTTGATTATCGATCCTTTCTCGCGCGTGCCGGGCGCTGTCTCCGAGCTCGGCGGCTCCCGCGGGAGCGCCTGGGCGGACTACGACAAAGACGGGGATCTCGATTTGCTGGCGTGGAACGGCGGGGCCACCGGCAAGGCCAATTACCTGTTCCGCAACGATGGCGCCGCCGGATTCACGCGCGTCACTCAGGGCGCGCTGGCGACCGATGCCAGCGACCATCATTCCGCCGTGTGGGCTGATTTCGACAACGACGGCAGCCTGGACCTCTTCACCGCCAACAACGACGGCGACGCGAACGACCTGTTTCGCAACAACGGCGACGGCACCTTCACCCGCGCCGGCGAAGGCACGGAAGCGACCGACTTTGCCGGGTTCGGTGGCGCGGCCTGGGCGGATTATGATGCCGACGGTTTTGTGGATCTATTCGTTGCCAACGCCCGAGGGTTGCCCCATGCGCTCTACCGCAATCTCGGCAAGGCGCCCTTTTCGCGCGTGGCCACCGGGGCAATCGTCGAGACGGGCGGCGATTCCCGGGGCGCGGCGTGGTCGGATTATGATAATGACGGGAAGATCGATCTCGTCGTGGCGACCGGCGACGGCAAGAATTTCCTGTTCCGCAATCTCGGCAACGGCAATTTCGAGGCCGACTCCCGAAGCACCATCACGACGGGCGGCTCGGTGGGCGCCGCGTGGGGAGATTACGACAACGACGGATTGCAGGATCTGCTGCTCGCGAGCGACGTGGAGACGAACACCCTCTATCACAATGATGGCAACGGCGTGTTCACCGAGGTGTTCGTTCCCGCTCTGGCTTCCAATGGCATCGCCTCACTCGGCGCCACGTGGGGAGACTACGACAATGACGGACGGCTGGACATCTTTGTGGCGGGCAGCGGCCGGAACGCGCTCTATCGCAACCTTGGAAACGACGTGTTTGCCTTCGTGTTCGATTCTCAGGTCGTGCCCGTCGAAGGCGCCACTTTCCAGTGCAGTTTTGCCGACTTCGATAATGACGGGTTCCTGGACCTGTTTCTCGCCAACGGCGGGCATGTGCTGGATGTGCCCAACACGCTTTTCCGAAATAATGGAAACAACAACCGCTGGGCAAAGTTCAGACTCGCCGGCACCAAAGCCAATCGCGCGGGAATCGGAGCGAAGATTCGAGCACAGGCCCGCATCGGTGGCGCGAACGTAACGCAGCTCCGGGAGATCACCGGTGGCGATGGCTATGGAAACTCTCAGCCGCTCGAGGCTCATTTTGGCCTCGGTGACGCGGAGCGCATCGACGTCCTGAGAATCGAATGGCCGTCTGGGAGAACGCAAGAACTCCGGAACGTCGCCATCAACCAAATCCATACCATCACTGAGCCAGGGGATGCCCCGCAGCTCACCGTGGCGAAAGTGGGCGCGAGTTTGAATTTCAGCCTGACGGGCGGGCCGGGGGCGTCGTATCGCATCGAGGTTTCCGCGGACCTCAGGAATTGGTCCGCGTTGACGACCGTGACGATCGCGGCCGCGGGCGGAAGCGCTACTTTCACCGATCCGATTGCCGCCGGCCAACCCGCGCGTTTCTACCGCGCGGTGCGGATGTGAGCGGAACAGACGCAGTTTCTCGCTATGCACTGGAGAACGTCTTGCATCTCTTTGGAATCGTTCCCCTTCTTATCGCGATTTCGACGGCGAGCTACCAGGCCGCTGATTGGGTTTCTAAGGCTAATGTTGTCCTGGTGATTCTATGCGAACACGGCGGATTTCGCGTGCTGGACGACTGTTAACTCCGACGGCCATCTGGAAATCTGGTTTCACCCTGATCGAGCTGCTCGTCGTTATTGCGATTATCGCCATCTTAGCCGGGATGCTCTTGCCTGCACTGCAACGAGCCAAAGCAAAGGTTAATTCGATCAAATGCAGAAGCAATGTGCGCCAATTGGGTCTCCAATTGACTCTATATGTTAACGACTACAGCACATATCCCTCGAATCCTTACGTGTTGACAAATCTGGTTGGGACATCCGCTGGACTAATGAGATACACTGGTGGAATGGCCCAAGGACACGAAGAGCAAGGCATAAAGCGGTGCCCGACTCGTGTTTATCCTCCCAGCACAGGTGGTCCAGCAGTGTCCGTCAGCGGTTTCACCTCCTATGGTTACAATGGTTACGGCTACATTGGCTCCGAAGCTCCGCCTTTGCGCAAGAGCCTTGGCCTCGGAGGAGGAGCGAACGGAAGCGAGTACCGTTCCTTGAGAGAAAACGAGGTGCGCGTTCCGGCCGACATGATAGCCCTTGGGGATAACTTCGCCCTCTTGCCGAGATCTAGTCGCAGCGATTTCCCCGTGGATACGGTGATGGAGTCCTCTGGTGGGTTGAATCGACAGGAATCATCCGGAGCTCGCGGTGTTGGCGTCGTGCATGCGGTCACACAAGCCGCGGCGCGGCATCAGAGCAAGGGCAACGTTGCGTTTTGCGACGGCCACATCGAGCCCTTAACGTTCCGGAGGCTGTTTTTGGATCGCGACGACGCGTCCCTTCGCCGATGGAATAGGGATAACGAACCGCACCGATAGAACTCGGCTCAGGCGTGGAAGTGCGTTGTCAGTACCAAGAACCCCTTCGCGTCCGATTCACCGATTCAAGGCTGTCGCACCTTGCGCCGCGCTGCGCAGATCTCCCGCACGATGGCCGCGTTCTCACCGACTTGATCGCCAAACTCCTGGTACATCCCCACGATCAACGCGTCTCCGGGTTTGATATTGCTCAGCGCGGTTGCCAAGCACCGGCGAACTTCCGCGGGATTTCCGATGCGCCACCCGGCGGTGAGGACTTTGTACACCAGACAGGGCTTGCGGGTTTGCTGGACAACCTTGAACATCCGCGGCGGATCGGAAGGCAGGTAAATTCCGCCCAGCGGCAGGTCCGGGCCGAGCAGTTTGACATATTCCTCCCGGTTGCGGGTGCGGTAGTAAAGGCAACACATGTAGTAGTCCACGTCCCAGCCCTTTTCTTCGGCCAACTCGACGAGGGCCGGGTTGTGCGCGGAAAGGCCGACCAGGACGCCCGTGTCGCGCATACGCTTGAGCAGTCCGGTCAAGATGTCGAATTTCTTTTCGCGATACAGCCGATCGGCTAAAGAACCGTGCGGCGCGATGCCGAGAGGTTTGCGCCGGGCGGTGTCTTCGATCAGGTGAGGTTTCTGGTCCCAATCCGGATTGCCAAGGCGAGGGAGACGGCCTCCTGGGCGCGAGCCACCAATCCAGCCGGCAACCTCCGCTGCCATTGACGGATTTCAGAGGCAGGTCATGCGAAAATATCCGCGACGGCAAGTCCACGTCGAGGCTGGATTCCGGACCGTGTAAACGCCAAATGAGACTTGCTGCGTTCCTGCGTTCCCTCGTTCTGCGCTTCCGAATGCAGTGAGGATCGTGTTACACTCACGCCATGGCGCACCGGATCGAGAAAACCTGGAAACAGAAACTGATCTCAGCCATTCCCTTCGGCCTTGGCCAGACCAAACCCCGCCATTTCCGCGACATGGCCAAGGTCGTCTGGAAGAACCGCGATAATCTCGGCTACGCCTGGAAAGTCCTGAGTCAGGGCGTGTGCGACGGCTGCGCGCTGGGCGTCGCCGGTTTCCACGATTGGACGATCCAAGGGGTCCATCTCTGCATGACGCGGCTGAATTTGCTGCGGTTGAATACCATGCCCGCGCTCGATCCCCGGTTGTTGTCCGATCTCTCGAACCTGAAATCCCTGGACAACGCGCAACTTCGCGAGTTGGGCCGCCTGCCCTATCCGATGCTTCGCGAGCGCGGGGCGGGAGGTTTTCGCCGCGTATCTTGGGACGAAGCCATTGAGCGCATCGCCAACCGCATTCGCGCGAGCCATCCCCGGCGCATCGCCTTCTACGTCACCTCCCGGGGCGTGACCAACGAAGTTTATTACATGGCGCAAAAAGTCGCGCGTTTCCTGGGCACAAACAATGTCGATAACGCGGCACGGCTCTGCCATTCGCCGTCCACGGGCGCGATGAAGTACGCGCTCGGCGTCGCCGCCAGCACGTGCAGTTACAAGGACTGGTATGGAACCGATCTCATTGTTTTCTTCGGCGCCAATCCGGCCAACGATCAACCGGTCACCACCAAATATCTTCACGAAGCCAAACGCCTCGGGACCAAGATCGTTGCGGTCAATCCGTACCGGGAACCAGGCATGGAACGTTACTGGGTGCCCTCCACGACGAAGAGCGCGCTCTTTGGCACCGATCTCATGGATTATTGGTTTCCCGTTACGACAGGTGGTGACATCGCTTTTCTTTACGGGACGTTGAAGATTCTCCTCGCGCACAATTGGGTGGACGGCAGTTTCATCGAGAAACACACGGAAGGCATCGAGGCGCTCAAACAACAAGTGCAAGCTTTGGATTGGGCGACGCTCGAGAAATCTTCCGGCCTTAACTGGCGCAGCATGGAGGAATTCGCGCATCTCATCCGCGACGCGAAAAACGCGGTTTTTGTCTGGAGCATGGGGATCACGCAGCATGCCTTCGGCGGCGACGCGGTCTCCATGATTTTGAATCTGGGATTGGCGCGCGGCTATGTCGGACGGGACAAATGCGGGATCGTGCCGATCCGCGGCCATTCCAGCGTCCAGGGCGGCGCCGAGATGGGCGCGTACGCCACGGTCTTTCCCGGGGGCAAACCCATCAACGCCGCCAATGCTGCGACGCTCTCCACGCTCTACGGTTTTCCAATCCCGGATTGGATTGGCCTCACCGCCACGGAGATGGTCGAAACCTCCGCCCGTGGCGGACTGGATTTGCTATTTTGTCTTGGAGGCAATTTTCTCCGGACGTTGCCCGAACCCGACTACGTGGCCAAAGCGATGTCGAATGTGCCCTTGCGCGTCCATCAAGACATTATTCTCACGGATCAGATGTTCCTGGACGCAAAAGAGGACGTGATTCTGCTTCCGGCAAAGACTCGCTACGAACAAGACGGCGGCGGCACCGAAACCACCACCGAACGCCGCATCATCTTCAGCCCGGAAATCCCGCGTCAGGTCGGAGAAGCCCGGGCCGAATGGCAAATCTTGCGCGACATCGCCGCCGCGGCTTATCCGGAGCGCGCGCATCTCTTGGGTTGCGAAACCGGCCAGGCGATGCGGGAGGAAATTGCGAGAATCGTCCCCACTTATGATGGCGTGCAGAACCTGAAGAAGACCGGCGACGCGATTCAGTACGGCGGCCCGCATCTTTGCGCGGATGGAAAGTTCGCGACCTCGGACGGCAAAGCACACTTCCGCGTGGTCCCGTTGCCTCCATCCTCAATTCATCCGCCGAGTTCCTCGCCTGACAGAGAATTTGATGGCCAATCGCCAATCGCCAATCGCCAATTCTTGGTCTCGACACGCCGCGGCAAACAGTTCAACTCGCTTCTCTACGACGAAATCGATCCCATCACGGGCGCTGCGCGTGATGCGGTGTTCATGAACCCAGAGGATGCAGCCGCCTTGCGCTGCAAAAACGCCGACCGGATCGCTTTGATCAACGATCTTGGGCGTTTTGAAGGCCGCGTTTTCCTGGCTCCGATTGCGCGAGGCAACCTTCAGATTCATTGGCCGGAAGGGAACGTTTTGATCAAGCGCGGCCTGACGGACGCGCTCGGTGGGGTGCCGGATTACAACGCCTGCGTCAGTATCGAGCGATTGAGTCCATGATCGACCTGCCCTTGGAACCGAATGTCGGAGGTAGGGCGAGCCTGTCCCCAGCGAGCCGAGTCGGACGTGTCACGGATCTCACAGATAAAACCGCGTCCGCGTCCGAGATCGCTCCACGTCTGATCCCGTGAGCACTTCCAGTCGCATGCACTCATCCCAAGACGACGCAACTGCGCCCGTCCAACTTTGGAGCGTTGAGGCGGGCCGCAAACCGGTCGAGAAATCCGACGCCGTGGCCCGGGAAGAACCGCTCGAAATCCGCGTGCGCGGGCAGCGAGTGACTGTCACGATGCGCACGCCCGGTGAAGACGAGGAACTCGCCGTCGGATTCTTGCTCACCGAAGGCATCATCAAGACGCGCGAGGAGGTCCTCGAAGTGGCGCATTGCGTGCAGGGGGAAGCAGCCGCCAAACGCAACGTTCTGAACGTATTTCTGGCTCCCACTGTGGAAGTGGATTTCGGGCGGTTGACCCGGCACGTGTCGGCAACCTCCAGTTGCGGCGTGTGCGGCAAAACCTCGATCGAATCCGTCCACCAGCATTTCCCGCCTGTGCGAAGCGAGATCAGCGTCGCCGCCGCGATCTTGTGCCAATTGCCCGATCGTCTGCGGGCCGCGCAGGAGACCTTTCGGCAAACCGGCGGACTGCACGCCGCCGGGATTTTCGACCGCCAGGGCATGCTGATCGGACTGCGCGAGGACATAGGACGGCATAATGCCGTGGATAAGGTCGTGGGCGCCGGCTGCCTCAACGGCCATTTGCCGTTCGACTCGCACATACTGCTGGTCAGCGGACGCGCGTCGTTTGAAATCATGCAGAAGGCCCTGGCGGCCCGGATCCCGATCGTGGCCGCCGTTTCCGCTCCTTCCAGTCTGGCGGTGGAGTTTGCCCAGGAAAGCGGCCAGACGCTCATCGGATTTCTCCGGGGAAAGAACTTAAACGTCTATTCGCGTTCCGAGCGCATCAGATGACGGAATTCATGCGGCTAACATGAGAACT
>VHCZ01000143.1 GCA_016871535.1 Verrucomicrobiota bacterium | reverse complement strand
CTGCTTTACGCGCTTGGCATAGGCAGTTTCTTCTTCGTCCCGTTCACGGCCAGGAAAGAGGCCGTATTCCTTGGTGTGGTCCTCCGGCGTCACCGTGCGCCAGTAGTTCAGATACTGCGCATAGTCCGCCTTCACTTCGACAAGGTACGTCCCGGTCAAGTCCGGCGTGTCAAAGCTCACGGGCTTGATCTCGCGAGGTCCGATACGGGGAAGCTCCGTCACGGGGCGGCCGTCCGGGTAGCACTCGGGGAACATCCAAAAGGTTCGATCTTCAGTGATGATCCCGCGCCGGTCATCGGTCATGCCGAAGTAGGGGTAGTCAGAGCCGTCAATCCGCACTGTGTTCATGTCAGCCTTCCTTTCCTTTGCAATCCGGCAGGGCGAAGTCCGACGCCGCAAGCGCCTGCCGTTCCTTCGCCGTGGCGGTCACGCCGTCGCCACTGTCACACGGGGGACAAGCCCCAAGTCATCCCGGATCGCGCGCACGATCGCCGCCAGGCTTCGGGCCGTGGGATTCCCGCGCTTGGACAACATCCGATGCAGCGCCTTCTCGCCAAAACCCGTCTGTCGCGCCAGTTCCTTGAAGGTGATCTCCGCATGAACCAAGTCACGCAGCATGGACAATCCCTCTTCAACCTCGCCTTCCAGCAATGCGTTCATCGCTTCCGCGTAAAGTGCCCGCGCGAACCTCGGATCGCGCTTGATCCGGGCCAGAACCGTTTCCCGATATGTTCTCGTCAATGCCATGTCACACCTTTGCTTTCTTGTATCGTTCCCAGCGTTCCGGTCCACACGCGCCGCCGTCATCGGGTCCAGCCTTTCAAACCATTCCCCAAACGGCGACCGGCTGCCTTCCATGAACTCCCGCAACTCATGGTTCATAAGGTAACTTATACATTACCATTGTCAATCCCGGAACTGTCGTTGGTCCCGATTTCTCTGTCATGGTCGCCCCTTTCTGCACGTTATGAGTTCGGCCTTGTTCATGCGCCCGGCTTTCCTTCCAGGATGGCCAGCAGCCGCGCCTTGTCGCGCTTCCAGGTTCGTGCCGTCATCCGCTCGGCGATGTCGCGGGCGTGTTCCTGTCGATCGTGTCCGTTGCTGTTCGTTCCGCTCGTGAGAAAGTCCGGCATCGCGGATCGGATTTGCTCGCGCAACTGTTCTTGGGATCGTTGGTCATAGTGCCGGAGCATCACGTCATCCGCCGTGTGCCCCGTCACTTGGCGGATCGTTTCCGGCTTCAACCCCCGCGCCAGGGCAAGCGTGATCCACGTCACGCGGAAGCTGTGAAAGTCCCGCACACTCGCCCGCCGCAATCCGTTCTCGCGGTCCACCGTCACCACGTCGCGGACAAACTCCGGCAAGGGCTCCGGCTTCTTCCGCGTCCGTATCACAGCCGCGCCGATCATCCGTTCGACTTCGTTCAGGTAGCCGCTCACGCTTCCCTTGCTCAATTCAAGCTCGCGGAGAATCTGCGGGAAGTTCTTGCCGTCCATGTAAAGGCTGAAGACCGCCCGCATCCGCTCCCGCTTCGCGTCCGCCAGGTCCGCCTTGTCTATCGCCTCAAGCCCCATGCGCCGCGTCTCGTCCGGGGGCAGGACGGGCAGGCCCGGCGTGGTCCCCTCGCGGATCGCCTTCGCCGTTTCCGCGTCCACGAATCCGGCCCGCGCCATGATCCGCCGGACTCGATTTGTGATCCCGTCCGAGTTTGCCAGGTACATCAAGGCTTGTTCCGGGAAACAGAACTTGTCCCCGTTCCCGGCGTGCTTCTTCAACTCCTCGTAAAGCCAGTCGAATATTGGAATCTCCGCCCGCTTGCCCGTCTTCGCCGTCTTCACCGTGATGAAGCGCCGGGCAAGGTCAACGTCCGTCCATTTCAGGCAACAGCAGTCCCCCTTCCGCATCGCCGTACAGATCCCCGTCACAATCACAGGGCGGATAAAGTCGTCATCCCGCGCCGCGTCCAGGATCGCTTTCAGTTCTTCCGGGGTGAACGGCTTGCGGAAGACCGTTGCCGCTTCCTTCGCCGGGACCGTGGCAAGGTACTTCCTGAAAGCATCCGAATCCGGGGCCAGGTGGCGGAAGGTTGTCCGCAACAGCTTCAACGTGTCGTTCCAGGTCTTCGGCGTCACGTTCCGCGCTTCCTCCGCGTCCATGTAGGCGCGGACGTGTTCCCGCGTGAGTGTGTCCATGTCTTCGACGGACGGGAATTGCTGGCGGATGAAACCGGCGAAGCGGGCCAGTCGCGCCTTGTTCGCGCTCGTGTAGCGTTCAACCGTCTTGCGCGTCCGGGGAATTCGTTCCCAGGCGTCCGCCAGGTCCGCCAACTTCACCGATTCGACGCGGTGCCCCGTCTTCAGTTCAAGGACACGTTGCGTGAGTTCCTCAAGGTTGTGCTTCGCCCGGATTTCGTCCAGGATTCGATCATGTTCATGGATCGCCTTGCCCCTCGATCTCTCGAAGGCGTGGTCGCCTTCTTCCGTGATACTGCGCGGGCGGCATCCCTCGATCTTCACGCCCAGGTTGATGAGCTTCGAGTTGCCCTTCACCATAAAGCGGCCGTACCACCATTGACTTGTTGCTTTCCAGTCCAGCGCCATGACGCAGCCTTTCTTGCGCGTTCGTTGGCGGGCATCATTGGGCAGGGAAGTTCAAGCGTCAAGAGGCTAATTTCCCTTTTTTCGCACTCGAAATTCGCGTATTTCTTAGTAAAAACCTTGTAAAAAACTCATCGTTGAGGCTCATAACCTGAAGGTCAGAGGTTCAAATCCTCTCCCCGCAACCAGCTCGCGCCGCCAAGGTCCGTTTCTTACTCAGGTCGCTTCGTGGGCAACAGGACAATTCGAATGCCCGAACCGGCTTTTGAAGCTTCCTCCAGTTTGCCCAAAAGACTCGAAGCGCCAGCCAGGGCCTGACCACTCCCCTCGTCCGAAGCATGTTTTCCTCGGCAATCTGAAACTGGTTCCAGCGCGGATCGCAGCGCCTCTTCGACAAGTTGAGAGCAATGGATTTTCATCGGCGGCAAAGGACCGAGCTCGCCGGATAATTCGTCGCTCGACATGGAAAGGGCTTCCTCAACCGTCTTCCCCCGGATCATCTCGGTCGCCAAGCTCGCCACGGCAATGGCGGTCTCGCAGCCGAATGATTGGAAGGTCGCACGGTCGATGATTTTCTTTCCTTGCTCCTCTTTGAACTTGATCCACATCCGCAGCATTTCCCCGCAACCCGAATTCCCCACGGTGCCGACCGCGTCGGCGCCCTCCAGTTCGCCCATGTTTTTGGGATTCTGAATCGCTTCAGCAACCCGTCGTTGGAGATCCGTGTCGCTCATGTCTTGGGCGAGATTTCAAGGCGGTACCGCGGCAGATTCGCATCGACTTCCTGCGACCAGGCATCGATTCCGCCGCGAATGCATCGGACATTCGTAAATCCGTGTCCGAGAAAATACGCTGCGGCGTCCAGGCCATGTTTGCCCTGGTGATCGACAATGACCAGGAACTGATCGCGCGGCCAGCGGCTCAGGATTTCTTGCATGGTGGTTTGCGAGAGCAGGAGAGAGCCTTCGATTTGGACAGCCTCGAATTCTTCGCGGGAGCGCACGTCCACGAGTTTTGCAGATTTGTCGCGTGCGCGAAGCTCACTCAGTTCGGCGGGAGAAATGAGAATCCTGGCGTCCAGTTCATGGCTGGCCTGGATATGGTCAAGGACTTCTGAGACGTTCAGATTATTGTTCCGCTGACAGAGCTGTGCGAGGGTCTCGGTCATTTGAAATCCACAACTGCTGCAGCCGCCAATGTGGTAGCGGCGGAACAACGCCCGTTGCGCGCCCGGGTACGCCTCCAGCACCTCTTTCATGACGCTGCAAGGACCGATATTGGAAATCAACGCGGACATGTCCTCTGCTTCAACGGCTGAAGAATTTCTGGATCTCTCTCAGCACTTCGACAAAGCGGTCGATCTCCTCCTCCGTGTTGTAGAAATAGAAACTGGCTCGCGCGGTTGCTTCCACGCCGAGTTTTCTCATGAGGGGCTGATTGCAGTGGTGGCCGCCGCGCAGGGCAATTCCCCGCTGATCCGCCACGGTGACCAAATCATGCGCGTGAACGTCAGCCACCAGAAAGCTCACCAGGCCGGCGCGGCCCACGTGCGGGCCGAAAAGCCGAAGTCCGCTCAGACGCGAGAGCTTTTCGTAGGCATAGGCCGCCAGTTCGTGATCCCGTCGGGCGATATTCTTGCGTCCGATCTTGTCGAGATAATCCATCGCTGCGCGCAGACCGATCGCTCCGCTGATATGGGGTGTGCCTGCTTCAAATTTGTGCGGCACCCGATTCCACGTGCTGCGGTGAAAATCAACGCTGGAAATCATGTCGCCTCCTCCCTGATAAGGCGGCATCGCTTCGAGCAATTCGTGGCGTCCGTAGAGGACACCGATGCCCGTGGGGCCGCACATTTTGTGGCCGGAGAAGGCCAGGAAGTCGCACCCAATCTCCTGGACGTCCAGGGGGCAGTGTCCGGCACTTTGAGCGGCATCGACCAATGTGACGGCGCCAAGTCTTCGCGCGCGCCGGCAGAGTTCCGCGACGGGGTTCACCGTGCCCAGCGAATTGGAAATGTGGCTCACCGCGAGCAATTTCACTTCCGGCATCAGCCATTCGTCCAGTCGATTGAGGTCGAGGATTCCCCGGTCGTCGGTGATGGGGAGGTAGATCAACTGCGCGCCGACTTGTTCGGCCAGGAGCTGCCACGGGACGACGTTGCTGTGATGCTCCATTTGGGTGAGGACGATTCTGTCCCCCGTCTTGAGGTTCTTCCGGCCCCAAGATTGGGCGACGAGGTTGATGCCCTCGGTTGTGCCGCGGGTGAAAATGATTTCATCCGCACTCCTGGCATGGACGAATTGAGCAGCGCGAACCCGCGCCGCTTCGTACGCCGCGCTGGCGCGATTACTGAGCTCGTGCACGCCTCGGTGCACGTTGGCGTTGTCCCGCTCGTAATACGAACAGAGCGCCTGGATCACGGACCGGGGCTTCTGGGTCGAGGCCGCGTTGTCGAAATAGATCAGAGGGTGGCCGTTGACGGTCTGGTGCAGAATGGGGAAGTCGTTGCGCAAGGCCGGCCAATCGATCGTGCTTGTCGTGGACTCAAGTAAGGAACTCGCCATGCTCATGCGGCTGATTCGTGTCGTCTGCTCCTCGGTCAATACAGTCCGAGTTGAAGTTTGGCTGCCTCGGTCATCATGCCTTGATTCCAGGGCGGATCCCAAACCAACTCCACGTTCGCCTCATCCACGCCTTCGAGAGACAAAAGCTTGTTTTGGACATCCTGTTGCAGCATGGGCCCCATGCCGCAGCCCGGAGCCGTCAGCGTCATTTTCACGTTCACGCGGCTGCTGCCGGCAGCGATCGGCTCAATCTGACAATCGTAAATCAAACCCAGATCGACTATGTTGACCGGGATTTCTGGATCGTAACACGTTCGCATGGCGTCCCAAACTTGCTTCTCGAATTCCTCGGGGGACGCCGCTTTCCCGGCTCCGGAGGCCGCTGGCTTCAGAACTTGGATTCCAAGCGAGTCGGCATTCTTGCCGTCGATCCGGAACATGTTCCCGTTGACGACGACAGTATAGCTGCCGCCGAGCGACTGCGTGATGTAAGCCTGTTCGCCTTTCTGGAGCGTGACAGGAGTCCCCGACGGGACCATGGCGGCTTCGACATCCCGGGTCAACGTGACTGGACCGCTGTCATGCATAAGAGTGAAACGCCAGTTGGAGCTTAGATTCGAAGCCACTCATTCCGTCGAGACCGGTTCGGGTTTTCCATCGACCGCGGCCATAACGGCGTGCCATGGAAGAATGGCACATTTGACGCGCGACGGGAATTTGTGGACGCCGGCGAACACTGCCAGTTTCCCAACTTCGTCGGCGCTCACGTTGCCTGTTGTCACCATATCGTGAACCTTTTCAAAAAGTCTCTTCACTTCGTCTTTGCTCCGGCCTTTGAGCGCATCCGTCAACAAGGAGGCCGACGCTTTTGAAATCGCGCAGCCCGATCCCTGGAAACTGATGTCTTTGACGACCTCGCCTTCGAGCAGAAGGTACATCGTGACCTGATCTCCGCAAAGTGGATTTCGACCTTCGGCTCTTCGGTTCGCGCCATCCATTCTTCGGAAATTCCGCGGACTTTTGCTGTGATCGAGAATGACCTGTTGATACAGGTCGTGCAGATCATCAAACATGGTTTACCGCCTTTCCGCGACGTGGGGGTTCTGTTCCAGCCGGTCCCAGATCAGGTCGTCAAGTTCCTTCCGCGCCGCTGCGCATTGGATCCGCTCGACAATCTCGCCGGCGAACGCGTGGATCAGCATCCGCCGGGCCGTCTCAAGGCCGATGCCGCGGGCGCGCAAATAAAAAATCGAGTCGTCATTCAATTGGCCGATCGTGGCTCCGTGAGTGCACTTCACATCGTCGGCGTAAATCTCAAGTTGAGGCTTGGTGTTCGCCGTCGCGCCGTCCGAGAGCAGCAAGTTCTTGTTCGTTTGCTTGGCATCGGTCTTCTGCGCTTCCGGCCGGACCAGAATCCGGCCGTGAAAAACCCCGCGGGAACGTCCGTCCATGATGCCGTTGAAATACTCGTGGCTGGTGCAGTGAGGTTTGGCATGCTCGACGATCATGTGGTGGTCGCACAATTGATCGCCCTTCGTGAGGTACAGGCCGTTCAACACGCAGTCGCTCGCTTCGCCATCCATTTTGACCCGAATATTGTTGCGGGACAGCCGCGCGCCCGTAGCGACCGAGTGCGCTGTGAAATTGCACCTGGCGCCAAGGTGGGCGTGGATTGACGCGACGTGAAACGCCTCCGGACTCTCATCCTGAAATTTGCAGTATTCCACCGCCGCGCTTTCTCCAACCACCACCTCCGTCACCGCGTTCGTGAAACCGGTTGGCTCGCCGATTTGGGCATAGCACTCCAGGACCGTGAGTCGGGAACCATTTTCAGCAAGAATCAAGTTTCGCGGGTGAGAAGTGTTTCCAAGGCCGGTGGCCGTGGAAATGAAGAACAGCACAATGGGCTCTTCGAGTGTGCTGTCCGGTGTTGCATGAACGAAGGCGCCGTCTTGAAAGAACGCCGTGTTCAGCGCTGTAAAAGGGTTGTCATCGACGCGGGCTGACTTCGCGAAATGCATCTCCAATAAGTTCGGTTCCTTGATGAGGGCAGTTTTCAGGTTTTCGACCCGGAGACGAGAGTTCTTCTGTGGAAGAACTGAAAGATCGGAAACAAAACTTCCGTTGACGAAGACCAATCTGACGCCGCCCAACTTGCCGAGGGGCAACTGATCCACGGATCCGGAAGCCACGTCACGCGGCGCAAAATCCAAGATCGGCTGGAAAGGGAGATTCGCGATCGGCGCCACGTTGGTGTAGAGCCAGTCTTCATCGCGCAGCGTTGGGAATCCTGTTTCCGCAAAGCGCGCCAGCCCCGCCTTGCGCACGGGAAACACCCAGGAAGGCGATTCTTCGCCTCGGCTCTTCTCAAGCCGCTCAAAGCTCTTCAAGAGAGGATCGGCGACGCTCGTCTCCCGGTTCTGTGGCGTTGCGATCATGGGATAGCCCGATGGCATGTGCGGCGCGTCACGCGAATTGAGGTTCTTCGCGGATGATCCAATCGTAACCTTTCTCTTCGAGCTCCAGGGCGAGTTGGCGTCCACCGGAACGGACGATGCGGCCGTCGAAGAGAACGTGAACGTGGTCCGGCACGATGTAGTTGAGCAAGCGCTGATAATGCGTGATCAGGAGTTGGGCGTTGTCCGGGCGCTTCAGCCGATTCACGCCGTTGGAAACGATCTTCAGGGCGTCGATATCCAACCCCGAATCCGTCTCATCGAGAATCGCGAGCTTGGGCTCCAGCACCGCCATTTGGAAAATCTCGTTGCGTTTTTTTTCCCCTCCGGAAAAGCCTTCATTTACCGGGCGCTTCAATAGATCTTCACCCAGATCCAGCAACTTCATTTTCTGTTTCACCAGGGCCAGGAATTCGACGGCGTCAAGTTCTGCCAGGCCTTTGTGCTTGCGAATCTCATTGAGGGCCGCCTTCAAAAAGTAGGTGCTGTTCACGCCGGGGATTTCAACCGGATACTGGAAGGCTAGAAAAACGCCTTCTCGCGCGCGCTCTTCCGGATCCATTTCCAGCAGGTTCTTTTCGCCATAGAGAACTTCCCCTTCAGAGACGTCATAGCCTTCGCGACCCGCCAGGATTTGGGCCAGAGTGCTCTTGCCACTGCCATTGGGCCCCATCACGGCATGGACTTCGCCAGGCCGTATAATCAAGTTGACTCCCTTGAGAATGGCTCTGCCTTCGACGCCCGCGTGCAGATTCCTTATTTCCAGCATAAATGGATTTCTGATCAACCGTTCAATAGACAAATCGACCTTCCGACTTACATGAGTTCGTTGCGAAACACTTCACAGCGCGAACATTCAGGCCGCCGCCTGCCGCGCTAGCCAACGCTCCCTTCCAAACTCACTCCCAGGAGCTTCTGGGCCTCGACCGCAAACTCCATCGGCAATTGTTTGAAAACGTCTTTGCAGTACCCATTGACGATCATATTGACTGCGTCTTGAGTCGAGAGGCCCCGTTGATTGCAATAGAAAATCTGGTCCTCGCCGATTTTCGACGTCGTCGCTTCATGCTCGACTTTGGACGAAGTGTTCTTGATCTCAATGTACGGGAAAGTGTGCGCGCCGCATTTGTTTCCCAGGAGCAAAGAATCGCACTGGGAAAAATTCCGGGCGTTCGCGGCCCCCTTCAACACCTTGACCAGGCCCCGATAGCTGTTTTGGCCGTGGCCGGCGGAAATCCCTTTTGAGACGATCGTGCTTCGGGTGTTTTTTCCAACGTGGACCATCTTGGTGCCGGTATCGGCTTGCTGATAATTGTTTGTCAGGGCAACCGAGTAAAACTCACCGGTCGAGTTGTCACCCTGCAACACAACGCTCGGATACTTCCAAGTGATCGCTGATCCCGTTTCGACCTGAGTCCAGGAAATCTTGGAGTTCTTGCCTTTGGCCATGCCTCGCTTGGTGACGAAATTGTAGATTCCGCCGCGTCCCTGCTCATCTCCAGGATACCAATTCTGAACGGTCGAGTATTTGATTTCTGCGTTGTCCAAAGCCAAAAGTTCCACGACCGCAGCGTGCAACTGATTCTCGTCGCGCATGGGCGCGGTGCATCCTTCCAGGTAGCTCACGTAACTCCCCTCCTCGGCGATGATCAACGTCCGCTCAAACTGGCCCGTGTTCGCCGCATTGATTCTGAAGTAAGTCGAAAGCTCCATCGGGCAGCGCACGCCCTTCGGAATGTAGCAGAACGAGCCGTCGCTGAAGACCGCGGAGTTCAAGGCGGCGAAGAAATTGTCGGTGTACGGCACGACAGTTCCAAGGTATTTCTTAACCAGATCCGGATGTTCCTGAACCGCCTCCGTAAATGAACAGAAGATGATTCCTTTCTCCGCCAGTTTCTCTTTGAAGGTTGTCCCGACGGAAACACTGTCAAACACGGCATCGACCGCGACGCCGGCGAGTCGTTCGCGCTCCTTCAGCGGGATACCGAGTTTCTCGTAGGTTTCCAACAGCTTGGGATCCACCTCGTCCAGGCTTTTCGGCCCGGCTCCTTTCCGCTTCGGTGCGGAGTAGTAAATGATCTTTTGGTAATCGACGGGCGGGTATTTCACTTTCGCCCAGGTAGGGTCCGCCATCGTCAGCCAATGACGATAAGCCCTCAATCGCCATTGAAGCAAAAAATCGGGCTCATTCTTCTTCGACGAAATCAGACGGACCGTGTCCTCGTTCAGCCCAGGTGGAGCGGACTCGGTTTCGACATCCGTGACGAATCCGTATTTGTACTCCGTCTTGACAAATCCTTCGATGGTTTCGGTAGCCGTGCTCATAGGACTCAGAGGCTAAAGGAGGGACTATTCTTCTGCGACACATTCGGGGCAGAGACCTTTGAGGGAGATCTCACGGCGAGTCAACTTGAATCCCTTTGGAAGGCTGATCTGCGCGAGGCCATCCACCTGTTTCGGATCGATGTCATACACGTGGCCGCAATCGTCGCAACAAAAGTGGTAATGATCCTCCATGTTCGGGCAAAACCGCGTCGCGCCCCGATCAACATTCACTTGTCGAACCAGATTGCACTTAACCAAGGCGTCCAGGCAGTTATAGACCGTTGCAATCGAGATGTCCGGTATTGTCTGCCTGGCGCGAATGAAAACCTCTTCCGCAGTCGGATGATCGCGGGTCTGAAGCAGAACATCATATACATGCTGCCTTTGCGCCGTGAACCGCAGACCGCTGGTCGCGAGGCGCTCATTCAATTCATGAGTTTGTGCTTTCTGCATTCCGCAAATAGGTGGTGAATTTAGTCGCCGAATTGCAGCTTGTCAATATTTAGAATAATTCTAAATCTCAACAATGCTCTGCCGAGGTCACAGGAAGCACGGCCGGTTTGTCTGGCCACTGTGCTGGATTTCGTTTCATCCAGACCATAATCAGACTCACATCCGCAGGCGATACACCTGAAATTCGTGCGGCCTGTCCAAGAGTTTCCGGTCGGATTCGTTCGAGCTTCTGCCTCGCTTCGGTTCTAAATCCCGGCACCGTTGAGTAATCCAGCCAACTTGGAATCCGCTTGTCTTCCATTGCTTTGAATTTCGCCACCTCTTCCTCTTGGCGTGCTATGTAGCCCGAATACTTTACTGCAATCTCCACTTGTTGAACAACCTCCAAACTAATCGAATTGTTTCTTGCTGGAAGATCAGCGTATCGTGTTTCGGGACGCCGGAGTAATTGCAGCAAAGAGACCGCTCCAACGCGAGTCGTTGACAATCTATCTAGCTCTCGATCAACTGATTGCCTCTTTGATACGAAACTCTCGTAATTCCTCTTCGGCAACAGCCCGATCTCTTGACCGATTTCAGACAGCCTGAAATCCGCGTTATCCTGCCGAAGCGTCAATCTATACTCAGCCCTTGACGTGAACATCCGATACGGCTCAACGGTGCCTTTAGTAATCAGGTCATCAATCAACACACCTATGTAGGCTTGGTCTCTCCTTAATACGATAGGAGTTTGGCCGAGGACTTTTCTTGCAGCGTTTACTCCGGCGATTAGCCCTTGCGCACCAGCTTCCTCATATCCTGAAGTCCCGTTGATCTGACCAGCAAGAAATAGGTTTCGACAAATCTTAGTCTCCAGAGACGGGCTCAGTTGAGTTGGAAAGACGAAGTCATATTCCACGGCATAAGCCGGGCGCATGATTTCGGCTTGCTCGCATCCGCCAATGGTTCGAACAAGCTCAATCTGTACTTCAAAAGGCAGGCAAGTAGAGAATCCGTTTACATAGATCTCGTCGGTCGAGATTCCCTCAGGCTCCAGGAAAACCTGGTGCCGCTCTTTATCCTGGAACCTCATGATTTTATCCTCGATCGAAGGACAGTATCGCGGTCCGACACCTTCGATTACACCGGAATACATGGGAGACTTGTGAATGTTCCTGCGGATCAGACTGGCAGTCGCATCCGTGGTGTAGGTTATGTGACACGGCAGTTGACCATTGATCCTGTCGAGGATTGATCCAGGAGGGTAGGCTCGGTTTGAACGACGGATGTCATTTGGATTGATCCCCGAATGTTCCACGTGGAACAAATCGCACTTCCAGAAACTGAAGAACGGCACTGGCTCATCTCCCGGTTGACTCTCTGTCTTTGAAAAGTCAATTGAACGCCTCAGAAGTCTGGGAGGTGTCCCAGTTTTCAACCGTCCAAGCTCAAGGCCAAGTTCCTTCAATGAGCCGGACAAACTCATGGCGGCGGACTCTCCAGCTCGACCTCCCGATTGCTGCGACGCCCCTACATGCATGAGTCCACGCAAGAAAGTGCCCGTAGTGATTACTACGGCTCTTCCTCGGTATTGCACTTGCAGGTTGGTTTCTACGCCCGTGACGCTTCCGTCTTCGTAGAGCAACCTTAGAACTTGGCCTTGCCTCACATCCAAGTTGACCTGTTTCTCACAAATCCACTTGAGCCTGAATTGATAGGCCTTCTTGTCGCACTGCGCTCGCGGAGCCCAAACAGAAGGCCCTTTGCGGGTGTTCAACATCCGGAACTGAAGTCCTGTCATGTCGGTGGCCTTGCCCATTTCACCACCCAAAGCATCGATCTCACGAACTAAGTGTCCCTTGGCCAGCCCGCCAATCGCAGGATTGCACGACATCTGCCCGATGGTGTCTGCGTTGATTGTGAGCATCAGCGTCTGGCAACCCATCCTGGCAGCAGCTAGTGCAGCCTCGACGCCGGCGTGACCGGCTCCAACTACGATTACGTCGTAATGCTTCGGGTAAACGAACATGACTCAGGCTCTCGCGTAAGTAGCCGATGTCGGCGTTGTGCCGGGATATTTCTTGATTCCTCTGTCCGGATTTGCTGCGAGATGCTCGCATATCTTGAACACGCTCTCCACGTCTTCAGGAGCACCAATCTCTCGAGCGATCTGATCACACGAGAACGCGCGGACGCTGTTCTTGGATAGGAATTCAATGATCTTCAACTGCCAGTCGATCACAGCACCTGCGGCCTTTTTGCCCGCTTCCACGCCAGGTTGATGATAGGCGTTGATGTTTACTAATGTGGCGTAGAAGCCAACGGCCCTCTCGTAAAGAGCGATCAAGACACCTACAGAGAACGCTGAGACGTCTCGAATTGTGACTGTAATGGATTCTCGATCCTTCTCATATAAGGCCTGCCTAGTTCCTAACAAGAATCCGCTCAAGTAATCTCCAGTTGTTACGTTTGGATCCACCATGATCGAAACGCCATTCCGATCTTTGAGTGTTTCAATGAAAGTGACGAAGAAGTTGCACACTCCATCTCTAAGTTGTTGCACATACGCATGTTGGTCGGTAGAACCCTTGTTTCCATACACAGCAATTCCTTGATTGACTACCTTTCCATCCAGATCCAACTCCTTTCCCAATGACTCCATTACCAACTGCTGGAGGTAACGCGAAAAAAGTTCCAACCGATCCTTATACGGCAGCACAACCATATCCTTCGATCCTCGACCGTCCCCTGCGTAGTGCCAGATCAATGCTAGTTGAGCGGCCGGATTCTCCTTAATATTAGGTTGTTTTGTGATTTCGTCGCACGCCTTGGCACCATCAAGCATAGCGTCGATATCGAAGCCTTGCAGAGCTGCCGGGAGCAGACCGACTGCAGAGAGTTCACTTGTGCGTCCGCCAACCCAATCCCACATCGGAAACCGCCGAAGCCATTTTGATTTTTCAGCAAAACTATCCAGGACGCTGCCCTTTCCCGTCACTGCAACTGCATGCGCTGCAAAGCTTAATCCGGCTTCAGAGTACGCCGCGCTGGCCTCGAGCATGCCGTTTCTCGTTTCCTTAGTTCCTCCGGATTTGGAAATAACGACACACAAGGTTTGGCCGAGCCGATCCTTGATCCCGCTGAGAATCTTCTCCATCCCATCCGGGTCTGTATTGTCGAAGAAACACACACTGAGTTTGTCCTTGGCTGGATGTCCAAGAGCATTGGAGACAAATTGCGGACCCAAGGCCGAGCCGCCGATGCCGATGACCAGGAGGTTCTTGAAATCGCCTCGCTCCCCGCGAATCGTTCCCTTATGAACATCCGAAGAGAATATTCTAATCTGGGTTAGCGTTTCCTCAATTTCTCGGCGGATTTCCGGCTGGGGGGCGAGCGCAGGATTCCGCAGCCAATAATGGCCGACCATGCGTTTCTCGTCTGGGTTGGCGATCGCCCCGCGCTCCAGCTCCACCATTGCGCGAAAGGCCTTTTGCACGCGTGCTTCCATGGAATCAAAGTAATCGTCCGGGAAGTTCATTCGACTCAAGTCAATCGCCAGCCCTATTTTCGGAAATTCCGAGTAGTATTTCTGAAACCGGCTCCAAAGCTGTGTGCGCGTGTATTTCATAAAAATTCGCGTTCATCCTAACGAATTCGATCTGGCGTCAACAGGGAAATCTACGCCATTGCGGAAACGGCGGAAACGGCGGAAACGAGCGGAAACGAGCGGAAACAGCGCGACGTCACACCAATCGCTTTCTCCAGATGCCAAGGCTGTCGCCTTTGTCCGCCGGAGCGATGGACGCCTCATTGTCGCTGAATTGTCGAACATGCGTGAGCATGAGATTGGGGCGTTCACCTTCCCCGTGCCGGGTTCTGCAACGCCGAGTCTTTGTTGGACGCCCGACAGTCGGTACCTGCTATTCAAGGCGTCTGACGCCGACGGAGCCGATCTTTATGCCCAACGGATCAGGGACGGGGTTCCAGATGGTAATTCAATTCTGATCAAAAACGACGTCGGTGAGATCAGTCCTCTCCAAGTCTTGCGGGACGGACGGCTCCTCTTTCGGCGAGGTGACCCGCCAAGGCAGCCATCCCTTTCCTATTATCTCGCCAGCGTTGATCCAGAAACAGGCCGAATCGTGGGAAGCCCAACGAGAGTGACCGACACCGTTTCGGGAGGTGGGGATCCGTCGCCTGATGGGCGGAGCGTTGCTGTCCCCGCATCCTTCCGAGGGTCTTTCGTGGGTGGCTGGACCAACCTTGGCATCGTCTCAATCGAAGGAAAAGTGGAACGGATCATCCCCATGACTCTCCGTGGGGTGCTGCCCCAGGCATGGTTTCCCGACGGAAAAAGTCTGATGGTGCACACAGCCGGGTCGATGAATGGGATTTTCCGCGTCGATATCGCGACCGGCCAGACACAAAGCCTTTTCTCCGTTTCACTGGCCAACACGAATACAGCTTCTTGGGGCGGCTACGTAACGCATTTTCCCGCGCTGTCGCGTGATGGCCGGAAGATCGCCTTCCTTATGCCTATCGACTATGAAACAAAGCAAACAGGTCCGCGTGCGTTATTCGTCATCAACGCAGAGCCAGCGGCAAAACCTCCCTTGGTTTGGAACGATCCGAATGAAGTTGTTGGCTGGCCAGGATGGTCCCCCGATGGAAGTTTCATCGCGTTCATGGGGCGAAATCCGAAAACCAAAACCGTTCGGATCCTTGTTGTGCTTGCAGCCGGAGGCGAGGTGAGGGAGTTAGCGCGCCATGACAATGCGGTTGCACCACCCGTGGGCGTGGAGGGCGGCTTAAGCGGAGGGCTGACCTGGTTGCCGAATGGAAAGTGCATCTTCTATACCCGGGTCCGAGAGGGGGATGAGTCACCCTCGCGGAGAAAAGAAGTCTGGCGCGTGAGCGCGCAAGGCGGCGACAAGGCGCGAATCGTCGAGTTGGATTCCTACGACGCGCGTCACTTCCGGTTCAGCAGGGATGGCCGCACGTTGTTTTTTGTGGGATTACGCAATCCAGAGCGACCGCCGTCTCAACCGATCGGATTCTTCACGCTGGAAAACTTTTTGCCGAAGGAATAGCTGGCTACGACGTAAGGGCGACGAAACCCACGTCCGCGCCAAGATCATCTCCTCGAAGCTTTCCGTGATTCCGGACCGCACTTGGTCACCGCTGAGTGGGTGCTGGCCGAAGTTTGGAGACGCTTACTGTCAGCCGCCAGACTGGATTCAGCGCCGAAGTGCCGGGGAAGGTGTCAGCCAATAGGACTGGCAACTCGACTGTTTCGTTCTCCACTCGGAAGGCCCGAAAGTGGGCGAGACTGTTGGCCGGGCCCGTTACACAAGCGCAATTTTGAGGTGTTAGATCCGCTGGACTTGCGGAGGCAGGAAAGTCGAACTCTACAATAGCCAGCCCCCTGCTCGCGTCAGGGGAAACACCGGTCTCATGGCCGACGGGTTTCAATCTTTGCTTGTCATCCCGTCGAATCGAACTGCGACGCTCCGGCCTCTATGCCTTCGCCGGTGTTGCCGCAAGTGGGGCCGCCGGCGCGCTCAGGGCAGCTACTTCGGCTTCGACCAACTCGCGCGTGCGGGCTTTCAAATCGGCCACGGGAATCTTGCCTTCGTCCGCTTTCTTGAGAAGCGACTTCTGGGCAAGGTAGTCCTTATTGGTCACGCCGGCTTTGCTCTGGAGCATGCGCCAGGCTTTGCGGCGTTCGACGGCGAAGAGCACCATTTGCCGGGAGACAGCGTAATACTTCAACCTCTCGTTCACCTCCGCCTTGATGT
>VHCZ01000142.1 GCA_016871535.1 Verrucomicrobiota bacterium | reverse complement strand
TACGTACTGCTGGCGCCCGGCGAGCATCTTGATCTTCTCGTGTGCCGAGACTGCGGGAGCGTCAGTGAGGTGGAGGACGCCGCCGCCGTTCGAGAACTGGAGCAGTGCATCGCCGCGCGTTCCGGGTTCTCGGTGCTTTATCACGAGCTTGAGTTCTACGGCACCTGCCCAGGCTGCCAGAGATCCAAATCCGCTCCACCGCGACTGCAATCCTCCCAGTCCGCCTGAGCCAT
The DNA here is from genome assembly GCA_016871535.1 of Verrucomicrobiota bacterium. Taxonomy (NCBI): domain Bacteria; kingdom Pseudomonadati; phylum Verrucomicrobiota; species Verrucomicrobiota bacterium. The sequence continues at coordinate 15,961 of VHCZ01000142.1, read as the reverse complement.
GTTGAAACTTCTTCCCATCGAAGACGGCACGGAGTATTTCGCTGATCCAGCGGGAAGCAATGCCCAGCCCGACTGGACGCAACGCCCCACCCAAAACCCCGTGGAAGTCGGACCGCCGTGATCAACCGTCTGCATATGAGGCGCGGGAATTAAGTGCAACGTGCAGGTTGACTTGGTTTTCCCATTGATGCTTTCCCGCGATTGGCAAAGAATCGGGTGATGTCCGATTTGATTTCTATCTGCTGAGAAACGTTGCCATGCGCCGAAGGTTTTTGTTGTCTCCGCTACTGCTGATTTTGCTTTCGCTCCTTTTCGCGAGCATCGTCGCCCTCGCCCAAGGCTACGCGCCCGACGAAGCGCCCAAGCACATGACGATGCAGCCGGAACTGCAAGTCCAGCTCGTCGCCGGAGAACCGATGATCGTGCAACCCGTGTGCATCGAGTCCGACGACCGCGGGCGGCTCTGGGTGATGCAATACATCCAGTACCCGAATCCCGCCGACTTGAAGCGCGCCACGGTGGATCGCTGGTCGCGCACGATTTACGACCGCGTTCCCGAGCCGCCGCCGCGCGGGCCGAAGGGCAGCGACCGAATCACAATTCTCGAAGACACGAACGGCGACGGTCGCGCGGACAAGGCGCACGATTTTGTCAACAACCTCAATCTCGCCACGGGTATCGCTTTCGGGCACGGCGGCGTGTTCGTCCTGAATGTTCCCTACCTCTTGTTCTATCCCGACCGCAATCAGGATGATGTTCCCGATGGCGACCCGGAAGTGTGCCTGACCGGCTTCGGCATGGAGGACGCGCACTCGGTGGCGAACTCGCTCACGTGGGGGCCGGACGGCTGGCTCTACGGCAATCAAGGCAGCACGGTCACAGCGCACATTCGTGGTCTTGAATTCCAACAGGGGCTGTGGCGTTATCACCCGGTCACCCGCGAGTTCGAGTTGTTCCTCGAGGGCGGCGGCAACGATTGGGGGATGGATTTCGACGACGAGGGCGAGTTGCTTTTCAGCACGAACGTCGGCGGATACCGCAACTGGCACGGCGTGCAGGGCGGTTACTACTGGAAGAGTTTCGGCAAGCACGGCGCGCTGCATAATCCCTACGCGTTCGGTTTTTTCGAACACGTGCCGCACACGAATTTCACTGGCGGCCACGTGACGGACGGCGGCGTCGTCTATCAAGGCACGAACCTCCCGCCGCGTTTTCACGGCCGTTACATCTGCGGCGACCTGCTCGGCCACGGGGTGCAGTGGCATGAAATGTATCGCCGGGGTTCGACCTTCACGTCCGCGCACGGCGGTTACCTCTGCGAGGCGAACGACAAATGGTGCGCACCCACGGACCTCACGATGTCGCCCGATGGTGCGATTTATTTCGCCGACTGGTTTGACCAACGCACGGCGCATCCCGACCCCGACGCAGAGTGGGATCGCAGCAACGGCCGTGTGTACCGCATCTCGGCCAAAGGCACGAAGCCGGACTACGGACCGAACTTTCAAGCTTTCACCACGCCGCAACTGATCGCACTGCTGGACAATCCCAACCGTTATTATGTGCGCCGCGCCCGCCGCGTATTGGCTGACCGCCGCGATTCCACCGCAATTCCGCCGTTGCGCAAACTCGTGCTCGAATCGAAGAAAGACCATCTCGCGCTTGAAGCCTTGTGGGCGCTCTACGTGAGCGGCGGATTCAACGAAGCCATTGCGGCGAAAACGCTCAATCATCGCTTCGGTGCGATTCGCAAATGGACGGTCCGTTTTCTTGGCGATGACAAGAAGGCGGTTGGGCCCAAGCTCGCGCGCACGTTGGTGGACATGGCGACGACTGACCCCGACGTTCGCGTCCGCAGCCAGCTCGCGGCGTCGGCTCAGCGGCTGCCGGCGAGTCAGGCTTTGCCGGTCATCGAGGCGTTGCTTGTGCGGGACGTTGATTGGGTCGATCCCTGCCTGCCACTTCAGTTGTGGTGGGCGGTCGAGCGCCACGCGGTGAGCGCGTTACCCGGCGTGGAAAAGTTCTTCACCTCGCCTGCGGCGTGGAAATCGAAACTTGCGCGCGAAGTGATTGAGGAGCGCCTGATGCGCCGCTGGATTGCTGAGGGGACTCCATCAACGTTCGATGCCGCCGCGCAATTGCTGGCGAGCGCACCTGGTGGGACGGGCGTCCCGCCCGTCCCACTACAGAAACTGCTCGTCGCTCTCGAACAAGGATTCCACGATCGCCCCGTCGGCGAGGTCAAGTTTGGCACGGGCGGCCTGTTTGCGAACGCGGAGGTCACCGCCATCAAGACCAACGCGGCCAAAGCTCCAATTGAGCGCATCACACCAGCACTGGCCGCGCAGCTTGATTCGATCTGGCGCGACGATACCACGAACGCAGCGCTCATCGGCTTCGGTATTCGCACTGGTCGCGCCGCCGCTGCCGCGCGCGCCCGCGCCTTGCTGACCGACGCCGCTGTCAGACCAGAACTGCGCCTGGCGATGATCCAGATGCTCGGCCGGCTCGGCGATCCCCCCGACGCCGAGCGCCTGCTCAGTCTTGTAGGAAACGCGCCGGAGTCGGTGCAGCTCGGCGCGCTCGACGGATTGCCTGCGTTCGATGTGCCAGCCCTTGCGAGTGAATTGCTCCAGCGTTACCCGAGACTTCCCGACCGCGTTCGCGGCCGGGTGCGCCAGGTGTTGTTGAGCCGCAAAGCGTGGGCGCAGACGGTTTTGCAGGAGGTTGAAACGGGTCGCTTGCCCGCGTCGGACTTCGGCATTGAGCAGGTTCGTGTCGTCGCGCTGCATCAGGACCAGGCGCTGGATGATTTGGTGCGCAAGCACTGGGGACGGTTGAATCCCGGCACGCCCGAGGAAAAACTCGCGGAGATGCGCCGGCTCAACAATGACCTGAACGTCGGTCAGGGTGATCCTGCGCGGGGCCGCGAGATTTACGCAAAGGTCTGCGGCGTTTGCCACACGATGTTTGGGGAGGGCGGCAAAGTCGGCCCCGACCTGACTGAGGCCAACCGCGCGGACCGGGAGTTTCTGCTGGCGAGCATCGTTGATCCCAGCGCTGCCGTCCGGAAGGAGTTCATTTCCTACGATGTGGAAACCAAGGATGACCGCATGTTGTCCGGCGTCATCCAGGATCAATCCGGAGGCAACCTCACCCTTGGCATCGCCACGGGCGAGCGCATCGTGATTCCGCGGACGCAGATCGTGTCGCTGCGCGAATCGCCGTTGTCCGTGATGCCCGAAGGCCTGGTCAAACCGCTCAAGCCGCAGGAGCTGCGCGATTTGTTTGGGTATCTCCAGAGCAAGAAATCGTCGGCTGCATTGAAATGATGAAGCAACCACCTGGTCAAGCCTGTGTTCTCCCTCACCCTGGCCGGCCCTCTCGCGCTGGAGAAGGTCAGGGTGAGTCGAGTTTTCTTTCCCAAGCCATGAAAACATCTTTGGTGACCGTCTGTTTGGGTCTTCTCCTGACCGCTTGCGTTGCTGCCGCCGACGCCCCGCGCACTTACGAGAACAAGCTCACCCCTATCAAGAATCCAAAGCCCCTGCTCGCCGATCACGCCGAATGGGTCGAGCCCATACGCGAAACCAACCGTTGGGAAGCGCCCGCCATCGTCAACGACGCGGTCGCCGACCTGCACGTGCGCGCGTGGCGCTGGAGTTACAACGCGCGCGGCATCATCGAAATGCCAAACCATCTGCGCGCCAGCGAGACTGCGATCATCATGGTTCATCCGTGGGGTATTGACGACGGGCAGGGCTGGGACACGCCCGAACCGGCGGGCGTGGCGGATTTTTGCACGCCGGAAAAAAATCATCTCGCCGCGAAACACACGCGTGGCGTGGTGAATCCGTTTCTCAAAGCGCTGCGTGGAAAAGTCGCTGCTGTCCTCTACAGTTTGCCGGGCACGAACGATCCGATCCGGCGTAAAATGTATCGTTCATTCACGCACAATCCTGACGCCGCGGAGCGGAAACAGGGCGCGGCGGAACTGGACGCGACACTTCGCGCGTTCAATTATCACGGCGAAGCTTTACCCGCGACGCTCAAGCTTTCGCAAGACAAGCCGGCCGTGGATTACTTCAGGCAATTTCCCGGCTTGGAGGCGTACCGCTACAACAACCCCGGGTTTTGGAATCTGCCAATTCCCGTCACGCGCGACATCGCAGTGTTCCCCGACGACGTGGTGATTTACGACGCCGAGGGTTACGAGAAGCTGCGGGAGTTTCTCCATCAGCAAGGTGTCCGGCACGTGTTGCTGACCGGTTACGCCACGGACATGTGTTACGCCCGCACCTGCGCCGGCTACGAGAATCTGTCGAAGGACTTCAACACGTTCCTGGTCGGGGACGCCACGCTGGCCACGTTTCCGGCACACGTGACGCCGAAATTCGCGACCAGCGCGCACATTGCCTTCGCCTCACTCAACCAACTCATCACCCAAATCTCTTGGATCAAATATGAACCGAGGAAGAAATGAACTCCCGGGCACACGCCGCGAATTTCTCCGAGCCATTTCGCTGGGCGGCGCCGCTGCGGGCCTCGGCGGCCTGAGTGCTATTGCTCAACCAGCTCCGCCGACCAAACGCGACAAGGCTCTCATCGCCATCACGCTCGACCTCGAAATGGCGCGCAATTTTCCCAAGTGGCACGACACAGAATGGGATTACATCAAGGGCAATCTCAACGACGAGGCCAAGCGCTACGCCGTCGAAGCCGCGCGGCGCGTGAGGGCGCGCGGCGCCATGATTCATTTCTTCGCCGTCGGTCGCACACTTGAACAGGAGAACGTGGACTGGCTGAAACAACTTCACGCGGACGGTCACCCCATTGGCAATCACACCTACGACCACGTGTATGTGCTGGCCACCACGCCGGACGACCTCCAATACCGTTTCAGACGCGCGCCGTGGTTGATCGCGGGCAAGCCGCCGGCGCAGGTTATTCGCGAGAATGTCCAGCTCTGCACGGACGCCATGCGGATGCGGCTCGGCTTCGGTCCGGACGGTTTTCGCGCACCTGGTGGTTTTGAGAACGGATTGACCGGCCGCACCGACGTGCAACAGATGTTGCTCGACTGTGGTTTCAAATGGGTGAGCGCCAAGTATCCGAAGCATCGCTACGGCAATCCTACCGAGCCGGCGACCAAGGCTGTGCTCGACGACATCGTCCGCGCCCAAGCCGACGCGCAACCGTTTGTCTATCCGACCGGATTGATTGATGTGCCGATGAGTCCGATCAGCGACATCGGCGCATTCCGCAACGCGCGTTGGAAGCTCGACGATTTCCTGCGCGCCATCCGACTCGGCGTCGAGTGGTCCATTGAGAATCGCGCCGTGTATGATTTTCTCGCGCATCCATCCGTGCTTTATCCCAACGACCCGGAGTTCAAGGCGATTGAATTGATTTGCGAACTGGTGAAGCAAGCTGGCGACCGCGCCGCGATTGTCAGCCTCGATACGATTGCCAAACAGCTAACACCCTCATCGCGCTGAACATGAAAACCAAGACTTCCCGCACCCACTCGCCAAACCGCCGAAAGTTTATCAGCGCCGGATTGATCGGGCTCGCCGGTGGCCTGCCGTCCATTGCCAAAGCGGCTGAAGGCGCGAAGACGGAGTCCAAGTCGAAAATTCAGGGAATGAATCCGCCCGACGCGCCGTCCGCCGATGTGGGTTACACGCCCGGCATCCTTGCCGAAGGTCAGCGGCTCGTGTTCATCTCCGGCCAGGGCCCGCGTGATTACAACGCGAACATGGAGACGCAATTCCGTCAGACGTTCGAACGCATCAAGCTGATTCTCGAGAAAGCCGGCGGCACGATGGCGAATATTGTGATTCTGCGCGCTTACTTCGTCCATTTCAGCCGCGACCTGCCGGTGTATCGCAAGGTCCGGAAGGAATTTCTCGTGAAGCCGTATCCCGCCTCGACCGCTGTGGGCGTGACCGAACTCGCGCCGGAAGGAAACCAAATCGAAATCGAGGCGGTGGCGGTGTTGTAGGACAGGCGTCGCGCCTGCGCCGAAACTTGGCGCAACCAATGTATGGTTATTTAGGGGACACAACACCAGCCCGTGAACGGTATCCTTAAGAATGGAGACGGGCGCGACGCCTGTCCTAGGCCGTCGGTCGCGCTTCGCCTGGCGGCCTGGCTGGTGCTGGCATTGCTCGTGACCTCTTGGGAAAGTTTTGCGTCAACCAACCTCGGCCATCCACGGCTTTATTTTTCCACAAATGATTTGTCCGTCTTGCGCGCTGCTCGCTTCTCGGGAACGCGGGTGTTGATCTGGGGCAATCTCGCCCAATCCGCGGATTGGTGTCTGACCCGCAAGCCGAGGGGGAAGTGGATCGCGCCGGTTTCGCCCGATCCAAATTACGAAAATCTCTACGACCGCTTCTACGCGATCATGGGCGACCTCGCGATCACCGAACATCTTTCGTTCGCCTACGCTTTGAGCGGCGAGGCGCGTTACGGAGAAGCGGCGAGGCTTTGGGTGCTGTCCAGTTGTCGCACGTGGCAACGCGAGGCGGATGACAAACCCGACAGCGGCAAGGCCTACGCCGTGTCGCGTTTGCTCAAAGGCGTGGCCGTTGGTTACGACGCGGCCTTTGATCGTTTCACGGAGGCGGAACGCATGGAGATTCGCGACACGCTCGCGCGCATCGGCCAAAAATATTTCGTGGACTGGTTCAACACGCCAACCGTCACCGGGCCGGGCTATCACAGCCATCACGCCATCGTGGAATGGGGCTCGTTCGGTGTGCTGGCGCTGGCGCTGCTCGGCGATGTTCCAGAAGCGCAGGAATGGTTGAACGTCACGACGCGAAAGTTCGAGGAACATCTTCTACCAAACGGATTGGCTCCGGACGGCGCGCAGACTGAGGGCGCGACTTTTTGGGCTTCGACCATGCATTATCGCCTGTTTTTCATGGACGCACTTCGTCGCGTGACGAGAAAGGATCTGTTTCAACCTTTCGCAAAACAGATGAATGCCGATATCGCGCTGGCCAGTGTGGCTTGTTGGAAACGGCCCGGTCTCGACCGCGATCAAGCGAACGTGGTGCTCGAACCTTCTTACGGTCAGCTCGATTACTACGCGCCGATTCTGCTCGCGTTGGCCCGCGAATATCGGCGGCCGACTTACCAGCACCTGGCGCGGTGGGACGAATCGCTCGGCAACCTGCAGCGCTCCCGTTATGTGACGCCGCACGGTGAAGAGTTGTTGTTCGAACTCGGCGGCTACGCCTTTCTGTGGTGCGACGATTCCGTGGCCGACCGGGCGGACGAAAAGAGACTGTCGTGGAGTTTCCCGTCCGTCAGCGAAGTGTATGCGCGGGCCTCGTGGAAGTCGGGCGATGTTTTGGTCGGTCTGCGCAAGGGCGAACTGGTGGTTCACGTCGGCGGTCACGCGGTGCTGGCTGGCGCTTGGGCGGAGCAGGGCTCGACCAATTTCGTTTGTAGGGTTTTATCGGACGACGGGCGGAAAGTGACGCTTGAATCGCGCGCCCAGAACGGCAGATCGTTGGTGGTGCGACTGGATCGCCCCAAGCAACAACTGCTAATCCACCGGAATTCGGACGGGGAATGGCATTGGTGGTGTCACGAGACGCCGGCCCGCAAAGGCAACATGCTTTCATGGAACTCCGGGGTGGCGCTGAGGTTCAAGGCTGGCAGGATCAGCAAGTTCGAGCCCGCTGGTTACGCACCGAAACTCTCCGTCGCCTTCGGCAAGCTCGACATGGTTGACCCGCTGGCGCGAGCGTATCCGCTCGTCGAAGTACTGGCCCCGGCGAAGGGAGAAACCATCATCGAGGTTAACTACAAACCGCGACCGGGGCGCACGGAGTGACGCGCCCTACCTGAATCAATCGAGCGACGCCGCCATGACTTCCCGAATCGTTTCGGTCGAAACTTTTGTCGCCCGCTATCCCATCCTTGGGCGGTTCAAGTTCTTTCCGCCGTCGGGCAGCGCGCGGGCGACGCGCGACACGGTGATGGTGAAGATTTGCGATGATGCCGGCAACGTCGGTTGGGGTCAGAGCGTGCCATCGCCGACGTGGAGTTACGAAACAATCGAGACGGTGCGCACGACCATTGACCGCCACCTCGCCTCGGCGCTGATCGGTTCGGACCCGTTTGATACCGACGGGGTATGGCGCGTCCTGAATCGCACCATTGCGCCGTCGTTTTCCACGGGACAGCCGATCAGCAAGGCGGGAATTGATCTGGCGTTGTTCGACCTCACCGGACGCGCGTTGCGAAAGACAGCGGCGGAACGCTGGAATCGCAGGAGGCGCGAAACCATCACGCTCAGTTGGACGGTGGACGCCAGGACGATTGAAGAAGGGGAGACGGCAGTCGCTGAGGGCAATCAACGCGGCTTCTGCAATTTCAACGTCAAGGCCGGTCCGGACGCGGACTTCGACGTACAACTGTGCGCCGCCATCCGGCGTCTCGCGCCGGATGCGTTCGTGTGGGTGGATGCGAACGGTGGATACGATGTGGAAACCGCACTCGCGGTTGCGCCGAAACTCGCGGACTTGGGGATCGCCGCGTTGGAGCAACCGCTGCCGGCAAATCGGTTGATCGGGTACCGCGAACTGCGCAAGCAACGCGCACTCCCGATTCTCATGGACGAAGGCATCGTCTCGGTGGCGGACCTCGAAACGTTCCACCAACTTGATCTCCTCGATGGCGTGGCGATGAAAGTCCCGCGTTGCGGCGGACTCACTGAGGCGCGACGCATCCTCGAGTACATGGAGCAGCACGGCTTGCTGTTTTTCGCGAGCGGCCTGACCGACCCCGATGTTTCGCTTGCCGCGACGCTGTTGCTTTACGGCGCGTTCAATCTCGAGCGACCCGCAGCGCTCAACGGACCGCAGTTCTTGAGTGGAACGTTTTTGGAGCAACCAGTTCGTGTCGAAGGCGATCGAGCCAGTGTGCCTTTGGGATTCGGCCTGGGCATCGAAGTGAACGAAACCCGTCTTCGCGCGAGCGAAATTGCGGAGTGAATTTGGAACGGATTGAAGTTTGAACTTGGGCGGCGGGGCGCGGTTTGGCTTTATCTGCGCCCCTTCGGCCTCCGTGAGAACGGCGGGCTTGCTCTCGAAATGCCGCCTTTGCAAATTGCTCCCATGCTTACACCGACCCAGATCGCCCGCGGCCTTGCGGGAATCGTCCTCTCCGTTCAGCTCACGCATTGCACCACCGGCCAGGGCGCTGTCTTGTCGCTCGACGGCACGCACGTCGTTCCCCACCTGCAGTCCACCGAGATACGCTACCGCAAGGCGCCCGACTTCAGCCTCGGCGCGCGGGTCGAAGTGTTCCTGCGCAACAAATCGGCGAACACCCTCACGATCCCGGCTTCGACGGACATCCGCCTGCGTGGACAAACGCCCGACGACCTGCTGAAAGGCGATGAATGGGCGTGGCACGACCTGCCGTCGGCCTGGGGTGGCGAGCCGCTGCGCCTGCCGCCCGGCGCGATGACGGTGTGGAGCTGGAACGGCAAACGCGCGTCCTGGGGCACGAACACCCAGGCGGAGCTGGCGGTTGCCCTGCCCGAAGCCGGTGAAGCGAGCCAGTTACCGGTGCGCATCGACGCTCCCAACGTCTGGCTGTCCGCAGTCACGTTCCTTGGCGCCACCAACGTGCAGCCGGACTCGATGATTTTTCATGTGGTTAATCGTTCTTCAAGCTCGCTGCGCCTGGAGGCGTGCCGGCTCTGGTTGCCGGAGAACAACGCCACGTGGCGCGCCCTGCTCCCTCAGCCGTGGATCAGCAAACGTCTCGATCGCTTTCCCGCGAATGGCGTGATCCCGGACAACGACCGCGGTGGGGCTCGCATCGCGACGGAGCCTCTGCCGTTGACCTATGCCGCGATTGAAGTGCGTCTCTCTGACCGCAGCGGAAAACCAGTCACCGTCTGGGCGCATCAACGCATCAAGCGCGAGGTGTTCGACATCAGCGGCGGCTGGGTGGCCTCGGGGCTTGGCTCCAGCAACACCCTGCACGTGGCACCTTATCTGCAAACACTGAGCCGCATGCACATCAACGCCGGCATGCACCAGCATGTCCCCGGCTATTCGGACACGCCGCTCTTCGAGAAGTATCCGCTCAAATACATGAACCGGCTGCAGCCCTTTGATCGATACGACACGGAGGCGATGCTCCCGCGCATCCACGCCGTCGAGTTCCTCGGGGAGCCGCAGTATGGCGGAGGAAAACCTGTGTCGCCGATGGACTGCTGGAAGGCGATGTCGGTCTATGCCCCGACCCGACTTCCCACCTCGCTCACGCACAGCGAGGAGCGAGTCTGGCGGTTTTACGCCGGTCTCACCGACTACCCTCATTACGATGCCTATCGTGTCACGGCGCCGTCGCCTGACGCGTGGGGCATGTATGATCGTTGGGATGGCCAGCGCATCCGCTGGGGATCTCCGTTGGAGACCATTGGTGAGATGTCACGCTCGCTCCGGGAACTGAACCGGCCCCGGCCCGTGGCCTATTGGTCCCAGGGTCCGCATCACGATTGGCAGGGCTACGGCGGTCGCCAGCGCGGTTCGCCGACGCCGGACGAGCTCCGACTTCAGGCTTATCACGCGCTCTCCAGCCGCATCACCTCGCTTTACTGGTTCAACCTCAGCCTGCGCTCACTGGTCACCTTTCCGGATCTCATCGAGCCGATGACCCGCGTCGGTCGCGAGATTCGGATGTTGGAAGACTACTACATCGAAGGCGACGCGGTGAGCCACGAAAGGGTGTTACGCCATGGCAAGCCCGACTGGGACCTCGATGTCGTCGCCAGCCCGCGGGGAGCTGTCCTGTTCGCCCTTGACCTGGCCTATGAAGCCGACCGCGAGGAGCGTGTGTTCAAGTTTGGAGAGCCGCGCAGCGCCACGTTCCACTTCCCGCTCCCTGCATACATCCGCAAGCCAGCCGAGGTCTTCCGTGTGGACGCGGACGGCGTGACGAAAGTGAAACACTCCTTCAGGCGCGGAGTGTTAACCATCCAGGACCAGGCAAGCCGGGTCGCGATCTATGTCGCCGCCACGACTCCCGGCGAGCGGGCGCGCATCGAGACGCGCCGCCAGGAGCTCGTGGCCATTGAGAAGACCAACGACTTCGACCCCGGCCGCAAGCCGGAGGATCTGGCAGTTTTGCGGGAAATGCTGGCCGCAAAGCGCAAGTGAAGACTGCCTCTCCACTCAAACCAGAACCAGTCTCCTTATGCTCAACCGTTCCGCCGGATCCTGCTTCGCGAATCGAGACCGCCGTCGCATCGACACATTTGCGCTGTGGACTTCACTCATGCTCGCGGCGATGGGATTGTTCACAGCGCTGTCCGCGGCCGAGGCTCCGTGGTTCAGTCGCTCCCGGGTCGGAGATGACGAGCAATGGCATTGCCGGGTTCCACCTCGGGATGTTCTACGTCGTGGATACCCAAGAAGCAGAAAAGTCTCGGCACGAAGGACCGCGCCGAAGCCCAATCCCTTCTTACTGTGCAGACCGTGGGATTGACGACAGATCCACCGGAGAACCGTAGCGCAGATTTTCAATCTGCTGTATCGCCGTGCCGACCGTGGCGCTGAAGGAAGCGGTGTCGCGCTATCAATTCCGCAGCCTCGGTCAGGCGACGAGTTGCCGCGTGAGCTTCCATGCCCTCACCGCCGAACGCCGCATCGCGCATCCGGCGGTGTCAGTCATCACGCACCATCCGCTATCTTAGCGGTATCGCCAAAACGTTATTTGTTCGTCCACGAAGCGATGCGGCGGCTGCCATTCCCGGATCAGCGTGCGCCAGCGCAGCGGCAGGCTGCGCACGCGGAGCTTGTAATCAATCAACGTCCCTTCGCGCATGACGATGGGGCCCGGGGTCACGATCTGAAAATTGAGCCACGGCGGCGTGATGGCGTCGAGGTTCGCGGCGTCGGCGAAGAAGGGGAACAATTCCTCCGGCGGCAGCGGCAACCAGAGTTCGGATTGAGATTCACGCACGCGCATCTTTCCATCACCGATTCACTTCCCCGCCTCCGTCCGCAGCATGACCTCGTTTCGACGCAGAAACGCCGGCGTCCACGGCGGATCGAAATAGCCATACACCGGCGACGACAACACGCTCAACCGCTCCGCATCCATCCACGCCTTCAACCGCGCCAGCGACTCCGCCTCCTTCTTCGCGTTGCGCCCGCCACTGTAACGCAGCACCGCAAACCGCCCCGCCGCCAGTTCGCGCACCGTCACTGTGCCATCCGACGGCTTGGGCACTTCGTCCGTCTTCATCTTGGCCGGCAGCACGAAGGCCATCGTCGTGTTCGCTTCGCTGCTCGACATGAACACCGGCGTGGTCATGGCGATCTTCTGCTTGCCCTCGTTGCCGCCGGTGATGAACCGGAACAACCGCATGAAACTTCCGTCGCTCCCTTCCCGGCTGCCGGCGGCCATCGGCGTCTCCACCACCGTGAGCGCCGGATAATCGCGCACCTGAAACTTCCCGTCCGACCGCACGACCGTGTAAGGCGCGGACTCGTAACCCGCGCGCGTGGCCTGGCAACCCGCGAGCGCGAGGCCAATCACCACCACCAGAATCAACAGCGGAATCCACATTTTCTTCACCGCGAGAATTTAGCAAAGCGGCCTCGGCAAGGCGACTGAAGAACGTCCGGCCCGGCGCTCGAAGAAGGTGACGGTGCGCCAGCACCTCCCAATCCGCCGTGAGCGAGCCTGGGGAAGTGCGAAGTGCGAGGTGCGAGGTGCGAAGTTCAGTCAGTTCGACAATCGAAAGCGGTCACTCGCACGTGGTCGGCTTCGACATTCGAAACTCGTCCTTCGACATTCGCCTCGCTGGCTGACCAGCAGGAAATCATTGTTCGCCGGCTGCTCCCAAGCGATGACGCGGACTCGCTCCGGCTTCTGTTCGGCGCAGCGCTTGGTCAAACCAACGCCTCGCTGCAAACGATCCGGGGAACTGGCCGCCCGGCGGCGTGGAGGTTTCGCCGGTCAATCCAGTCGCGCAAATTGTGCTGGTCGTAAATGCGCGCCAACGCCTTGTAGAGCGCGTCGCCTGTCACACCGTTGCGCCGGAGGATGATTGCCTCACGGTGGACGGCTCGCGTGATCGGACCACGGAAAGCCTTCTCCAAGACATTGATGTTCGCTTTAAGCTCCTCGTCTGCCGTCGCGCCGAACAGCACGCGCAACTCCCGCAAGACGTAATTCTGTCCGTGACTCAATGACAAGGTGTGCGCCCGCTCGGCCTGCCGGTGCTTCACTTCCTCCGCGAATTGGCGCTGCACTCGCATCACGGCTGCGTTGTAGTCGTTCGGCAATGGCTGGCTTCTCAGTTCCGGGCCGCATTTGATCGCGCCCAGAATCCTGGGGATGTCCTTCGAGACGACCTTGCCCTCGGAATCCAAAAGGAACAACTGCTGAAAGCCTTTGGCCGTCTCGCGTTCCGGCGAAGTCGCTTCGCAGAAAACGAATTGCCCCTTCAGTGTCGAAGTCTTGGCCGCACGGATGCCGTCTCGCAAATTCGCGATGCGCTCGTATTCCGCCGGATTCTCCTTCCGCAACTGCCGCAGGATTTCTTCCGCTTCGTTCAGGTCAAGGAACTCGTCCTCCTCATCCTCAAACAAGCTCAACTGCCCGCCGTTCTTCTGCTCGTAGATCGCATACATCGCCTCTTCGTTGAGCTTTTCCGTGCGGTCGAGAATTTCCGAGTCCTCACCAATGGTGTCGTGAATCTCCTGAATCCGACGATGCAGCTTGTCTTTCAAATCCAGATGCCGGTCGAGTCCGGTTTCCGGCAGGAAATTGAAACCATAGACGACATCGTGGTCGCTGCCGATGCGGTCAATGCGACCGAACCGCTGAATCAGCTTCACCGGATTCCAATGCAGGTCGTAATTGATGATGTTGTCGCAGTCCTGGAGGTTCAGACCTTCCGCCAGCACGTCCGTCGCGACCACCGTGAACAGTTCCTTTTCGCCCGCTGTGAACCTGTATTCAGGATTCGCCTTTGGCGCGAACCGACCCACCACCCGCGCCTTGCTCTTGTCGCCGCTGAAAATCACGTCAATGTCCTCGCGCTTGCCGCCGGGATTCAGATTGTCGTGCAAATACTTCGCCGTGTCCGCGTATTGGGTGAAGATCAGGCGCTTGCCTTCCTTCAACGGTTTCGCCGCGAGCCGTTCTTTGAGCTTCTGCAACTTGGCATCCTGCTCCGGGGTGATGGGCGCGACGAGTTGCAGAATCTTCCTGAGCAGTTCCAGATCGTGTTCAATGTCCGCCTTCAGCTTGCCGGAGTTGAAATCCTTGATGTCATATCGCTTGGAAACCTCGCGCAGCGCGTCCATCAAATCCTGCTCTTCCGCCGCGTTCGGCTCGTAGAGAATCGCCTGCGCGTCTTCGCCCGCCGGCACGAAGCCTTGCTTCAGCGCCTCCAGGAAACGCTCATGCACGACAATCAGCCGACGCACCGTTTCCTTGAACGCATACACCGATGACTCGAACCGCTTGAACAGCAAGATGCGAATCAACCCGCGCAACGTGTGGCCCGCCCGATGCAGGCTCGCGTAAGGCTCGCGCTTCTGCTTGGCGGCATCCACGTAGTGGAAAAGACCGTAGCGCGCGTAGGTCAATTCCTCCCCCGTGGCCTTGATCGTCCGGCCCTTCTTCGGCTTGCCGAGATAGCCCCGCAATTGCTGATAAAGCCCCCGATACGTGTCCTCGATGCTGTATTCAATCGTCTCCAGTTCGCGCTTGGGGAAGAACTGATGCCGCCCGCCGACGAACACATACGCCCGCTTTCGCCCGTCGAGGTAATCACGGAACTGAGACGGGTCAACGGGCTGGTGCGTGACCGAATCGAAGCCATACCAGCGCAGAATGTGATTCCGCGTGCGGCGGATGAGGATGTTCGCCAGCAAATCCGGCAGCTTCCGTTCGCCGTCCTCAATCAGCTTGAAGTATTGCTTCAAGTCCGGCGGATCAACCGGCAAATCCGTTTTGTCGTCCTGGTGGAACAGCTTGATTTGGGAATACACGTCCCAGGCGCTCTTGTTGCGCGGCGTGGCCGTGAGAAAACAGCAGCGCCGGCCCGTGCTCAAGAACGCCTCGACCACTTTGTAACGCTGCGTGTCGCGATGCCGGAGATTGTGGCTTTCGTCAATCAGCACGAAATCGCGGTCCTTGTAGAGCACGTCCTCCAGCAGCATGTTCACCGCGCCATCGTCATCCTCGCGCAACAGGCCCATCGAAAGCACCCGCGCGTTAAGCTGATAAACCTCGTTGTAACGCTCCCACATTTCCGTGAGCGGCGCAGGGCACAGGATGAGCGCCCGCGCGTGATCCGTGCGCTCGAAATGCTTCACGATGGCCGCGCCGATGTAGCTCTTGCCGAGGCCAACCACGTCCGCCACAAACGCCCCGCCGTAATCCTTCACCATCTGCACCGCCTGGCGCACCGCGACCTTTTGGAAATCCGCCAGCCGCCGCGTGATCTCGTCATCCCAGAGAATGTCCTTGTCATCCTCGCCCTCCAGGCGGTCGCGCACGAGCGCGTAGAGCGTTTTCATGTAAACGTCATACGGGCGCACTGCCGCCACCGCCCACGACTGCTTCATCTCCTGCATCAAAGCCTCGTCAAAGTCCTGCGACTCTTTCCAAAGCTCGTCGAACCACTTCGCCAGCTCCGCGTGGTTGTCGTTGCCCTGCACCAGCACGTTCAACTCCGTGTTGTGCGTCACACCGGACAACGTGAGGTTCGACGAGCCGACGATGGCGATGCCCTTCTCGTGCCGCTCCACCGCCTTGCCGCTGGCGTCAAACACCTTGCCGTAATCGAAGATGTATGCCTTCGCGTGCAAGCGGCCCTTGGTATAGACCTTCACCGCAAGCCGCTTCTCTTCGATCATTCGCACCAGCGCCGTCACGACCGCCTGCGCTTCATCCGTCTGGT
>VHCZ01000141.1 GCA_016871535.1 Verrucomicrobiota bacterium | reverse complement strand
TCAATGAGAATGGCTATTGCCAATTTTTGGCGGGCAATTTCCGCTTTCGCTGCCATTGTCGGCGATGTCGATTCAAGCTCCTGTCTTTTCGCAAATCACTTCTGTTTTGTATCAAACCGAGTTCGCTCGTTGCGTCGAAGTCTTTCCGACTCGACGTGAAACCCGTGGTCTCACCGAATACGATCAGTTTCTGGCGCTCTGTTTTGGGCAACTGACTTATCGGGAAAGTTTACGCGATATCGTGGGTTGTTTGGAGGCCAGGAAATCCTTGCTCTATCACCTGGGGTTTCGAGGCCGAGTGACGCGCACCCATTTAGCGTATGCCAATTGCCATCGAGATTGGCGTCTGTTTCAAGCGGTGGCGGAGATTCTGATGAGGCGAGCCTCTCGCCTTTATCAAAACGATCCCATCGATTTCGATCTTCCGAAGATCGCCTTGGCTTTGGACTCCTCAATCATTTCTTTGAGTTTGAACTTGTTTCCCTGGGGGTATTATGCGCGTTCGGGACGAGCCGCGCTGAAATTGCATTTGCTCCTGTCTTTACGGGGCAATCTGCCGGCTTGGGGTGCGATCACCGAGGCCCATTTACCCGACCTGAAGATGCTCGATCACATTCCCATTCACCCCGGAGCCTTTTACATCATGGATCGAGGCTATTTGGATTTTGCTCGACTCTACCGCCTGCATCAGGCGGGCGGCTTTTTTGTCGTGCGGTGCAAACATCACGTGCGATTCATTGTCCGGAAGTCACGCCCCATCGACAAAGCCACCGGATTGAGATGCGACCAGATCGTTCAACTCAAAAGCAAGTGGTCCAAGAAATTGTTTCCCGAAAAGCTCAGGAAAGTTCGTGTTTATGACTCCGAGAACAAAGTCACCTTGGTCTTGCTGACGAACAACTTTGATCTGCCAGCCGAGGTGATCGCAGAACTCTATCGGCGGCGTTGGCAGGTCGAATTGTTTTTCAAATGGATCAAACAGCATCTTCGCATTCGCAGCTTTTTTGGCCGAAGCGAAAATGCCGTCCGGTGTCAAATCTGGTCAGCGATCAGCGCCTACTTGCTGGTGGCCATCCTCAAGAAGGAACTGAAAGTCCAGAAAAGTTTGAATGAAATGTTGCAGATCATCAGCGTGAACATTTTCGAGCAAACGCCCGTAAATACGCTGTTTTTCGACGACAACGAGCCGAGCGCGTCTGGCGACCGCTATTACGGAAATCAGAAGTTATTGTTGCTCAATGACAATTAACTGGACAGCAGTGGATTCCACTCCGTCCCTGACTAATCCTTGAGGCGTCTCTTGAACGGAGAGCAGGACAACGGAAAGACCAGGAGCCTCCGTTGGCCCATCGTCTCTTCCTGGGCGGCCTTCTGTCTCAAGACTTGATTTGGGACGCAGTGGAATCCGTCCGCTTCTCTGTTCTCTCTGTTCTGTCAGTTGCTTCTTGTTAAGAAATCAGAAGGAAACGGAGCCACCAGAGAAGGCCAACAGCAGAATCCCACGGGCCCCTACTTGAGCGCGACGCTGACTCGATAAAATCGCTGCACGCCTGCCACCGGAGCACTCACACTTGAAACCGCTCCATTTCCGGTGAAGTTCATCACGGTGTTCCAGGCTGTTGGATTCAACGTCTCCGCAAACTGCACCTCGTAGCGCAGCCCGGTCTCTGTGGCGAAAGAGAAGCTGAAGTCATTCCCGCGAATCGCAGGACTCAAGATCTTCACGGCGGCAGGCGGAGTCGCACTCGGTGGAAAGGTGATTTCCCACAGACCCTGGTTGCCGCCGTATTCCAGCACGTAGATCCTGTTCCCGATGATTTCGGAGTCGATCGGATTCAGAAATCCACCGACCAGCCGAGTGATGCGAGCCTGGTAATTCGTGTCGCCCAGCTTGGTCAGTTCCACATCGACCAGGTCCTCGCTCGCGTCCTTGAAAGGTCCCGGCACGCTCGTGCCGTTCGCGTCGCCCGCCGTCCAGCTCAGCACGAACGCGTGATGCTGAAACGGCGGCGCCATCGCTCCCGCCGCGTCGAACACCAGGCCAAGCGGCGACCGGTGCGCTGTGAAGGTGCTGAGTTTCACGCCCTGTTCGCTGGCATCCTTGATCGATCCATCCGTCGGATCACGATAACTGTCCGCGTCCGGCCCGACATTGAGGACCGGCTCCGCCAAATTCGCCGGCGCGGGGGGAAAGGTTGGGTCGTTGTGATAGTATCCGGCCTGATAAGCGAGGAAGCGCCGGTCCAGCAACCGGTCGCTGCTTGGATCGTAACCGCGGTATTGCTGCGGATTGTCAGTGCCTCCAATGCGCCAGGGAAATCCGTAGTGCAATCCGGGCCTCAGCCAGTTCAACTCCTCCGACATATCGCGGTCCGGTCCGTTTTCCGTGCCGAACAGATCGCCGTTCGGCGCGAAGGCCAGATCGAACGCGTTCCGCAGTCCTTCGCAGAAGAGGTAGCCGGCGTTCCGCAGCGCGTCCGCATCGTTCGGCAATGCCAAATTCGAACCGCGGGTCGGGAGCCGAAATATCTTTGCCGTCAACGGCACTTCGCGCGTGTCCGGAAAAGCGCCGCCGCCGGACTGCACCTCGCCATGATCCGTGCGCGAACCGCTGTTCACGTAAAGGTGATGCCATCCGGGCTGACCACGAGGCCGTTGAAGACGTGATCGTACGCCGTTTTGCTGCGTGGATACGGATCCGTTTTGGCCAGCAACGACCACGTGCGCGAACCGCTGGGATTGGGAACTCCTTTCATGATGCGCGCCGCCGTGCTGTTGCCATCGCTGGTCGCAGCATTGCCGACCAGGTAGAGGGTCCCGTCGGGCCCGATGGCCATGCCTTGAGCGCCTTCGGAGACGCCGTGATCCGTGGAATTGTAGATGATCGCGCTGCTCGCCGTGCCGCTGTTCGGGACCGAATTGAGCCGGTAGATGAACCCGTTCATCTTCGCGTAATAGAGCTGGTTGTTGCGCGGATCCTTCGCGACCCGGATCGAGTAGGCCGGGACGCCGTCCTTGGTGTTCATCAGAAGCCGGACCTGGAGCCTCGAATCAATCGCCACTGGAGCGCCCGCAGTTCGCGGAGTGGACCACAGGCACAGCCCTGACAGCACAACGATGAAGAGGCCTGGTTGGAAACGCGTGCGCATCGTTAAAGCTACAGAGCATTACAGACGCGAAAGCGGACATCAACGGCGCAAATCCGGGAGTCGGCACGGGAAAAACCCACCAGTCTTCGGCATACGGTGGGGCGAGGCTCCCGCCGAGCCTGATGGGGAGCACACGCGACCTCGCGTGTCCCAGCCGGCGCCTCGCCGGTCGGAGCGTCGTTGAGACCCTCTCACGAAACGGTGACGGCTCAGTCCTGTGTTGCGAAGACAGAGGGCTCCGCAGGAGCGTCGCCCCGCCCATGATTGGAATCGCCGCTCAGCGGGCCAGAATCCTTTTGGCTTCAGCTTCCGCCGTCGTTTCTACGCGGCGGATGAGGGTGTAAGTGGAGGTTTGCTCGGCTCGATCTCCCGGTTTGAGGTTCTGCAATGGCCCCAACACCTCCAGCTCGACATAGGCTTGCGGGTCCGGATTCGTGAAAATTTCAGCGCTGCTGCCGTTGTCCGGATACTGTTCCCCATCCTGGCGCGCGGAATCGATTCTCAAGCAAATCGAGAAATGGGTTCATGACCCTATTTTGCTCGAAACTCAACCCCGATGCAGCCGGACCAAATAGAGCCGCAAAGCCTTTTCGACCGACGGGAACGCGACTTCTCCAAATTCCACACTGGCGGGGGCCACGCCGATGACGGATTGCACCTCGACCTTCGCGCGGGCTTCAGCGAACGTCTCCGTCTCCGCTGTGAAAAATACGTCCAGGGTCGGGTAAATCACGTCCTGGAATTGATACTGGTTCGGGAACGACGCGAGGTATTGGAAAGCCTTCACCTGCAAGTTCACTTCCTCGAAAACCTCCCGGCGCACAGCCTCCTCGCCGGTTTCGCCTGGATCGACAAATCCGCCCGGAACGCTCAGCTTGCCTCGGCCCGGATCCTTCGCCCGCCGGATCAGCAGGATTTCTCCGGCGCGATTGGCGATGATCGCCGCGACGGCGACCGTGGGATTGGTGAAGTGCTTGAAGCCGCACGCCTCGCATTCGAACTCGACCGGCGAACGCCGTCGAACCTTCGCCCCCCCGCACCGACTGCAAAACAGGAATCGTTGTTGGTTCATGAGGAATCTTAAACAGAAGACAACGAAGACAAACAGCCTCCAGCAAAATCCGAAGTTATTTTTGCACGGACCCTAATAAGAGCGGAGCTTTGAACGGCGTTGTTTGGCCAGGGCTCTTCGGCATCGGAGAAAGTCTCGAATGTGGAGGATATGCAGCTTGTCCTTGTCCCGGCCGACGGCGGCCTTACTTTTGAGAATGCGCTTGAGCTCCAACACGGGAACCAAGTGGCCATGAATGGATGCTTCGGTTATGTGGCGCATCTCTCGACTAAAACTTCCGAGACCTGTGACCTCATAGACGAAGTTCACGGGAGTGCCATCCTCAAGGTAAACAACTGTGTTCGCCGCGACGGTCGCGCCGACTTTCCTCGCGAGGTTCAAGACTCGCATGTATTGGCGCGGGGGCAGGTCGATCCACAAATCGACGTCCAGGGTGTTCGCCATCACACCTTGAGCGATGGCAGCGGCCATCCCAATGACTACATAGCGGATTTGCTCCGTTTCGAGGGCTTCCAATAGCCGAATGAGCGGACGCTGTTCTCGAACAACTCCCATCGCTCCTGCGGCGTCGCCGCCAACCCCAGCGCGTGGACTGATTTCTCGGCGTCGTCGAGTCCGCGCACCTGTTTGAGTTGAGCGAGGACGCGTGCGGCGCGCACGGCGAGCGGGGGACGGATTTTTCCTGCGTCTTTCATGCGGCACACGTGCAGGCTAGTTCAGGTGGCCAACGAAGTCACGTGCGTTTGGCTGGTTGGCGGAAGGCGGCCTTTAGTTCCGATTCAATTGATGATGTAACGCCTGCCAGTCCGTACATCGTTCCGCAAAGTAGCCTCGTGCCAGCGAAGAAAAACGTCAAAGGACCCAACGATGCGGCCGCCCGGATTTATCGGCGCCTCCAAGGCGCGCGCGGGTTGGATGATGACGAACTGTGGCAGCACGCGTTGTTCTTTGCGATGACCCCGGAAGAGCGATGCCGCTTCAGCCTCAAGACAGCCCGCTCGGCGCTTTCCTTAAGGCGCTCCGCGAAGAAAGCATAGATTGCATTCTGATCGGCGCGATGGCTGCCATCGAGCAAGGCGCGCCTTTGATGACGGTGGACTATGACTTCTGGGTGAGACTGCCGGAACGCCAGTACGTTCGGTTGCTCGCTATTGTCCAGCGGTTAGGTGGCACCATTCGCGCCCAGACACTCTACGAGCTCAGTGACGGCACTCAGGTCAACGCCGTCGTTAGTCCCAATGGGCTACGATCTTTTGCCCGTGAATGGGAACGTTGTCGGAGCGGCCAATTGGAAGGCGTGCCGATGCGAATTCTTCCCCTCCAGCGAGTCATCGCAAGCAAACGCGCCGCGGGACGTGAGAAAGACCTTGCGGCATTGCCAATCCTGGAGCGCACACTGCGGTTGACCCAGAGGCTGAGTAAGCAGAAATCCCGGCGTCGAAAAACAAAGCCGCGACGGTCAGACTCC
Source organism: Verrucomicrobiota bacterium (assembly GCA_016871535.1). Lineage (NCBI taxonomy): Bacteria > Pseudomonadati > Verrucomicrobiota > Verrucomicrobiota bacterium. The sequence continues at coordinate 10,538 of VHCZ01000141.1, read as the reverse complement.
CGGAAACGGTGACGCACCCGTGTTCACGCATTGACCTGGTTCCATTGCGCTTCCAATCCCCGGTTGCGAATCCATTGAAATGACCTCGGCGCTCCCGGGCGGCCTCGACCGCAATGACGTCGGCCGTGGAAGGTAAAACTCAGGCAGGGGAAATGCCTCCTGAAGGCGCTCGATGTCGTCCGACCTGAGAAAAACAATCAGGTCGATATCATGCGTCAAGCGCGGCTCGCCATACAACATCGCCGCCACGCTTCCGCTGATCACATACCGGATCCCCAGTCGATTGAGCGGCTGCTCAAACAACTCGATCAGGTCAGGTTCGGGCATGCAGGAAAATGCGACGCACGGTTTGCTCGACTTGTTGTTCAGACCAATCTGAGTGTTGGGCGCGGAGGAAAGCCGCCTTGTGCCGGCGGGCGGTCCAGTACAGGCGATGCGCTGCGTGCCAGCGCTGGGCCGGCGTCATTCGCCGCAAAATCTCCATTTGCTCCGGAGATGCTTGTTCGTCAGGAAGCATCTTGCTTGACACAATTTCTAAAACAACGACTTCGCTTTGGCCAGCGCCTCATCCAGCTTGCTGGCGTCCTTGCCGCCGCCGCGAGCGTTGTCAGGCTTGCCGCCGCCTTTGCCCCCGACGATCGGAGCGATCTGCTGAATGATCTTGCCGGCCTGAACTTTGGCCGTGAATTCGGGCATGACCGCCGCGATCAGAGAGACCGCGTTGTTCGCCACGCCGCCCAGCACGATCACGCCTTTGAACTGGCCCTTCAACTCGTTGACCATCCCTTGAAGGGTGTCGCCGTCGAGCGCGCCCATGTTCTCGATAATCGCCGGGATGCCGTTGATCGTCGTGGCGTTTGCGACCAAGTTCTTGGCAGCGCTGGCGGCTTCCTTCTGCTGCATCGCCCTGAGCTGCTTCTCCAGCGCTTTCTGTTGTTTGAGCAAGTTCTCAATCTTTTTCTCCAGCTCGTGAATCGGCGAACCCACTTTCCCGGCAACGGATTTGATCAATTCGCGGTCCAGCTTCGTCACGTCATACGCCGTCAACCCGGCCACGGCCTCGACGCGGCGAACGCCGGCGGCAATGGCGCTTTCGCCAACAATCCGAAACAAGCCGATCTCGCCGGTCGCGCGCGTGTGCGTCCCGCCGCAGAGTTCCATCGAATAACCGTCCAACGCGCCGACTTTGCCGCCGATCTGGACGACGCGGACGACATCGCCGTATTTGTCGCCGAAGAATTGCATCACGTCCTTGCGCGATTTCACGTCGGAGTAAGGGACTTCGATCCAACTGACGCCCGCGTTCTCGACGATGCGTTCGTTGACGAGTTTTTCGATGTCCGCGATCTGCTGCGGCGTGAGCGGCGCGCTGTTGAAATCGAACGTAAGCTTCTCGGGCCCGACGTAGGAGCCTTTCTGCGACGCGTCCTTGCTCACAACCTCGTGCAGCGCCCAGTGGAAAAGGTGCGTGACGGTGTGGTGGCGCTGGATGGCGAAGCGGCGCGTAACATCCACCGCAAGCGTTACCTCGCTTCCGGGCATCGGAAACGTCTCTGGTTGGGGACCGCACGCGCCCTCGCGTGCCGCGGTTGGCGCCTCGCCAACCGCTTCTTCGACGTCCGTAGATGCAATCGGCGGGGGCGCCGATTGCGACACGCGAGGGCGCGTGTGCTCCCCCTCAACGATGAAGTGCAGCCAGGCATTGCCGCTCTTCTGCGTGTTGACCACGCGCCAGAGTGGGCCGCCACCGCTCAACTCGCCCGTGTCGCCCACCTGCCCGCCCATCTCGGCGTAGCAGACGCTGGTGTCGAGGATGACGGCGGTCTTCTCCTTCACGCTGACGACTTCGAGGACCTTCGCCGGCGTTTCCAATTTGTCGTAGCCGACGAAGCGGGTCGGCGTCGTGGTTTCAACTTGGGAAATCTCGATGACCTGCTTCTTCTGCGCCGCGCGAGCGCGGGTTTTCTGCTCTTCCATCAGCTTGTTGAAGCCCTCGACATCCACCGTCAAGCCGCGCTCTCGGGCCATCAACTCGGTGAGGTCGAGTGGGAAGCCCTGCTCGTCGTAAAGCCTGAACGCAAAGTCGGCGCTAATCTGCGTCTTCGGGGCTGAATGGGTGGAACGGGCTACCAGCCCGTTCTGCCGGGCAACTTGCCCGGCAGCCTTCGCGTACGGCAGATGCGGAGGTTGAACATACGGTCGTGCGGCTTCAATCTCTTCGGTCCAAAGCCAGGGCCAGGCTTGTGTCTCGTCCACAAGTGCAGCGGCCCAGGGATTCCGGCAGACATAGTGAAACTTTTCTTCCAGATCACGATCGGAGCGAACGTATCGGTCGTAGCGCTCCTCCTGCCAGACGTGTCCCGAAGTTTTCTCAGCCCGGTTGATTTCGTTCGCGGAGAACGATTTTATGGAATGGAGAATCTCTGACAGTGACCAGAAAACCGGATCGCCCTGGCGGTCCTCGCCTTTCACGCCCGGTTGAATGATGAAGTGAACGTGATCGGGCATGACGCAGGCCGCGACCAGGCGGTACCGGCTGTTCCGCCAGCGGAGAATGCAATCGAAGGCAATGTCTCGCGCATTGGGCGAGAGCTGGCGGCCTTCGTAGGTGCGGAAATCGACCACGTAGATGGCCCACGGCTTTTCGAAGTGAGGAAGATTGCGTTTGTTATACGACGCCCCGGGAGCGGCGGGCAGGTTGCCCGCCGCAACGGGCTGGTAGCCCGTTCCACCCAAGAGATGCGCCACTTCCTGTTCGAAAAGCGCGAGCCCTCGATCCAGCGTCTTATTAAACGCCTCCTCCTCCGTGCGGATGACTTCCTGGACATGCTTCCGTTTCTCCCGGATTTCCGGAAACACATGCCCCATCGTGTCCGCCAGTACATCGACGAGTTTGTAGAAAAACGGTTCGTGGAAACCGAGCGTCCGGCCATAGCGCACCGCGCGGCGCAGGATGCGGCGCAGGACATAATTGCGGTCGTTGTTCCCCGGCTGAATGCCATCCGCAATCGCGAAACTCAGCGTCCGGATATGGTCCGCGATGACGCGGAACGCGATGTCGATCTGTTCCTGTTCGGCTTCCGGGGGACCGCACGCGCCCTCGCGTGCCGCGGTTGGCGCTTCGCCAACCGCTTCTTTGACGTCCGCAGTTGCAATCGGCGAGGGCGCCGATTGCGACACGCGAGGGCGCGTGTCCTCCCCGGAAATGTCCGGAGTCCACAACCACGGATAATTCTCAGACGCCGGCACGACTCCGCCATCCCACGGATTCCGACAGATGTAATGGAACTTCTCCGCCATGTCCGAGTCGCTCCGAATCATGCGGTCCATCGACTCTTTCTCCCAAACAGGTCCCTTTTGGCCTGAAGCCTGGTTGATGTTGTGCGAACTCGCAGATTTGATTCCCTGGAGGATTTCGCTGAGTGACCAGAACACCGGTTTGCCTTCCTGGTCCTGTTCTTTGATCTGCGGCTCGAACAGCAAGTGGACATGATCCGGCATGACGCACGCGGCATAGAGCTGGATTTGCCGATGCTCATGGGCGTGGAGAACGCTCTTAAGCGCAAGATCTCGCTCTGCCGGGCTCAATCCGCGCTTAGCGCGCGTCGAAAACGTGACCATGTATTTTGCCCAGGGACGCTCGAAGTGCGGGAGGTTGCGGCGGGAATACTTCGCCTCTGTTGTTCCCGACGCCGCACGGGCAATCGGCGAGGGCGCCGATTGCGACACGCGAGGGCGCGTGTGCTCCCCGGAGACGGCGGGGGCGCCGTCTTCCACACGCGAGGGCGCGTGTGGTCTCCCTGGCAACGTCGAGCCGTAGCGTTTGCCGCTCAGTTTTTCCAGTTCATCAAAGATGGGGCGGAAAACGTCCGTTTCGTAATTGGAAATTTTCGCGTTCTTGAAATCCGTGAAGCCTTTCGTGCCCTGGATGATGCTCGTCACCCGCTCGAAACCCATGCCGGTATCGACGTGCTTAGAGGGCAACGGCGAGAACGTCCCATCCGGATTCGCGTTGAACTGGATGAAGACCAGATTCCAAATCTCGATGCACCGCGCGTCGCCCTGGTTCACGAGCGCGCCGCGCGTGTCGCCTTCGGGCGTGAGATCGACGTGGATTTCGCTACACGGGCCGCACGGGCCGGTGTCGCCCATCATCCAGAAGTTGTCTTTCTTGTTCCCATAGACGACGTGCACCTTCGGGTCGAGTCCGGCGGCGGAGTAAATGCGCGCCCAATGGTCGTAAGCTTCCTGATCGAATGCCGCGGGGTCGCCTGGACCAGGCTTATAGACCGTCGCGAAAAGGCGCTGAGGCGGGAATTTCCAGATGCCCACGACCAGTTCCCACGCCCATTCGATGGCCTCCTTTTTGAAGTAATCGCCGAAGGACCAGTTGCCCAGCATCTCGAAAAACGTGTGGTGATACGTGTCGAGGCCGACGTCTTCGAGGTCATTATGCTTGCCGCCGGCGCGAATGACCTTCTGCGTGTCGGCGGCGCGGGTGTCGAGGCCAGGCACGGCGCCGGGCCATTTGCTGACATCGGCTTTGCGCTGGCCGAGGAAGATGGGCACGAACTGGTTCATGCCCGCGTTGGTGAACAGCAAGTTCGGCGCGTCGGGCATCAAGCCCGACGACGGCACAAGGGTGTGTTGCTTCGACTTGAAGAAGTCGAGAAACGACTGGCGAATTTCGGCTGAGGTCATGTCGCGACGGTCAACGTAATCAGTGATCAGTTACTGAATACTGAACACTGACTACTGATTACTAAAACAAGGCGGGGAGATTAGTCAAAATGTCCCCGGCAACGCCAGTCCAAGTTAGCAGCGTGGGAGCCCGCACTTGGTCTGGGGAGCACACGCGCCTTCGCGTGTTCCGACTGGCGCCCTCGCCAATCGGATCGTCGGAGGAACCATCATTAAAGGATCGCTCTTTCGGACGGAAATCGGTGGTCGGCGGGGGCGCCGACCGCGGCACGCGAGGGCGTGCGCGCTCCCCATTACCGCTGGAACATCAGCCGAGCCGGTCTTGAGGTGACATCCCAGAGCTTCACTTGCCCGGCCCAATCGCCGGTGGCCAGCGTTTTGCCGTCGGGGCTGAGCGCCAGGCTGTAAATCCAATCGTCCGACGCGCGCCAGTGTTCCAGGATTTCGTCGCTCTCCGAGTCGATGACGCGGACGATGCCTTCCTTTCCCGCTGAGAACAGCCGCGTGCCGTCGCGGCTGTAAGTCGCGGCGAAGACGGGGCCTTCGTGCTTGCGCACGATGCGCACCATCCGGCCAATTTCCGGCTGCCAGACGCGCACGGTGTGATCGTCGCTGGCGGACGCGCAGTACGCGGGGCGCGGTGAATCGCTGTTCCTCTCCAAAGGACGGAAGGCCAGCGCGTGGACGATTTCGGTGTGATGGTTGAACGAGCGAATCAGTTTCCCGCTGCCGGCATCCCAAACTTTCAGCGAACGATCGGCGCTGGCGGTCACGATGGTTTGTTCGGTTGGACTGAACGCCACGGCCAGCACGGGTCCTGCGTGACCTTCCAACTTGTGAGATTCCACCCCGTTTGCGCCGTCAGCGTTGAGTTTGAGAACGTTTACGGAATGATCCGCGCTGGCAACCGCCAGGAAACGCCCATCCGGACTGAACGCAACCGAGGTCGCCAGATCCGTGAAGTTGGTGAAGCGTTGAAGAATCTTTTCGTTCTTCCAATCCATCAGCACAGCGACACCGCCGATTCCAGGAGTTCCGCCCGCCGCGGCCACGAAGCGGCCATCCGGGCTGAAAGCCAGCGAACTCACTTTCGGAAAATCGAGTTGAACTCGCCGCTGAAGCGCGCCGTCCTTGGCGGAACTGACCACAATTGATCTGTGGTCGCCGTATAACACTGTCTTTGCATCCGGAGCAAAAGCCAGCGCGGCCACGGGGGCCCCAAGAGAAGATGTCGTCCCCCAAAACAAACCGATGAAGAGCAATCCAAAAAGAACTGGCCGCATCGCATCTGCCCTCGCGCGCATCCGTTCGTGTAAGGAGCAGAGTCCTCTGTAGCTTTTGCAGGCTCCGGCGATTCCAAAAGCGCCAGAGGACTGGCGCACTCCAAAACTTGGCGGCGATTTGGCCGGTTCATGGGCAGTCGATGCGCGCGCATTGGGACCATGAACTGTGGCACAGACATTCCTGTCTGCGGGTCGGCGGGACTTTCCAGTCCCGTCCGCCGGGCGACTGGAAAGTCGCCCAAACCAGCAGGCTGGAAAGCCTGCTCTACAACCGAGTTCATGGGCAGGCAGCGCATCAAATCCAACCCAGTCTGCTCCAGAACGGGAAATAAGTCGCCCTCTCCCAATCCTTCGTCGCGGAAGGGGGCAAACACTACGGTGGCCTTGTCGAGATGCGCATTTTGTCGTCAAACAATCCAAAGAAGGTTTAACCACGGATGACACGGATGGACACGGATATGAAGCTCTACAGCTACACCAATCCGGAAATGAATCCGCCTTCGTTCAGAATCTTCAGCGGCCGGCCATTCGGCGCGCGGTATTCTTTTTCAGGATCGACGCCGAGGAGTTTCAGAATGGTCGAGGCCAGATCGGGCGGGCTGACCGGGCGGTCCACAGGGACTTCGCCGTAGGCATTGGTCGCGCCGATGACCTGTCCGCCTTTGACGCCGCCGCCGGCGAGACAGACAAAGCCCGCGCGCGGCCAATGATCGCGTCCGCCGATGGCGTTGATCTTCGGCGTGCGCCCGAACTCGCCCATCAGCACGACGAGCGTCGAGTCGAGCAAACCGCGTTCGCGCAAATCGGTGACCAACGACGCGTAAGCCCGATCGAGCGAAGGCAGCTTGCCGCTGCCGGGAAAACGCGAGTCGGGCAACTCCCGGAAAATCTGGTTGTGATGATCCCAGCCCGTGTCCACGACCGTAATGAAGCGCGCGCCGGCTTCCACAAGACGCCGCGCAAGCAAGCAACTCGTGGCAATTCGGCTGTGGCCGTAACGCTCGCGTGTTCCAGGCTTCTCTTTGGAAAAGTCGAAAGCGGCTTTGGCCTGGGGAGAGGAAAGAAGCCGGTAAGCTTGTTCGTAAAAGGCATCGCGATTTTGCGTGACGGGACCTTCCTCGACGTAGCGCGAGAAACCATCGAGCGTTTCGAGCATCTGCCGCCGACGCTCCGTACGCTCAAATCTGACACCTTCGGGAGCGTCCAGATCGCGCACGCGCGATGGATCGTTGCCGACGCTGAACGCGGAGTAGGCGGCCGGCAGATACCCGGATTTCGCGGCGCCGGAACTGCCGCCGACACCGTCATTTGGAATCGCCACGTAAGGCGGCAGCGTGCCCGCAAAACCGGTCTCATGCGCGACGATGCTGCCGAGGCTTGGATAATCGACCGCTGGCGTGGGACGATGGCCCGTGAGCAAGAAACGCGCGCCGGTGTCGTGATTTCCCAGCTCGTGCGTCAAAGAGCGGATCAACGCCACGTCGCGCATCACTTCGGAGGTGCGCGGCAAGTGCTCGCAAATCTCGATGCCGCTGGCGGCGGTTTTGATCGGCTTGAATTGACTGCGAACTTCGCTCGGCGCGTCGGGCTTCAGGTCGAAGGTGTCAAGGTGGCTGGGGCCGCCGTCGAGCCAGATCAAGATGCAGGACTTGGCTCGCGCGGAGCTACTCGAACCGGGCGTGGCAGCGGATTGCGCTTGGAGCCGGAGCAAATCTGTCAGGCTCAGGCCGAGCGTCGTGAGCACGCCAAGGTGCAGGAAGTCGCGCCGGGAAACGCCGTCGCAACGGCAGTTCGGGCTGAACGTTTCATTTTTCATGGTGCAAGATCCAGGGGACCGCACGCGCCTCGCGTGCCGTGGTCGGCGCCCTCGCCGACCACACAGATGCAGACGAAGAAACCATCGGATAGTAATTGACCGACGCGTCCATTCCGACCGGCGAGGCGCCGGTCGTGACACGCGAGGGCGCGTATGCTCCCCCGAGAAATGTGTGAGCCGCTCGGATTAAACAGCATGGTTACCCTAATGATTAAACGCAAACTCGCGCGAGTTCAACAGCGCCCAGAGCAAATCTTCCGCGATTTCTCCGCGCGCGTTCGGTCCGGCCAGCATCGTTTTCCATTGCGCCATTTCCTGCGCGCTGGCGCGCCGGCTCAATGTTCGCAAATAAAGCTCCTCGATCAATTCCTGATCCGATCGCGCGCTGGCGAGCAGTTGCTTGAGTGCGCCTTCGCGCAGCTTGTTGTTCACGGTCGAGCCATTGATCAAGTGCAGCGCCTGGGCCAGTCCGCCGCCGCCGCTTCCGGACGATTCGCAACTGCGCTCGCGCGAGCAACGCCCGAACACGTCCAGCGCATACGACGGCGTTTGTGCGCCGATCAACTGGACAGAGCGCGTGCCGGTCGGATAACCGGCGAACTCTTCGGGCTGTCCCGTGGCTTGCGCGATTGCGTCGGCCAGCACTTGAGCCGCGAGCGGTTTCAGGTAAGCGCGCGAAAAGAAGCGGTCGTCGCGCCGGTTGATCTCGTTCGCGCGGGATGAAAGCTGGTAAGTCCGCGCCGAAACAATCGTGCGAATCAGGCGGCGCACGTCGTAGCCGTTCGCCACGAAGTCCGCAGCCAGCGCTTCGAGCAACTCCGGATTCGAAGGCGGATTGGTCGGACGCAAATCATCCACGGGTTCAGTAAGTCCGCGACCGAGGAGATGTTTCCAGATGCGATTCACGATAGCCTGGGCGAAGGTTGTGTTGTCTGGTGAAGTCAACCAGGCCGCCAGAGCCGCTCGCCGGTCCGCGGTCGAGTCTTCGATGGGCGCAGCGCCGCCGAGAGGCTTCGGGAGCAGGCTTTTTCCTGTTTTCGGATGCTCGACTTCGCCCTGGTCGCGGACACGCACCTGTCCGCCTTCGTTGCTCACACGCGCGAAGAACGCGGCGAAGCGATGGTAATCTTCCTGCGTCCATTGGGCGTAGGGATGCGCGTGGCAGCGGGCGCAGGCGATTTGTGTTCCCAGAAAAATCGTCCCGGCGTGTTCGCCCAGATCGCGCGGATCGTTCGCGAGCGTGAAGAAATTGGCCGGACCGGTTTTCGTGATCTCACCCGCCGCTGTGATCAACTCACGCGCCACTTGGTCGAAAGGCCGGTTGTTTTCCACTTGTTCGCGCAACCACAGGTGGTAGGTCCGCGTGGCGTTCTCCGCGCCGCGCTTGCCGTTGATCAATAGCAGATCGGCAAACTTCATCGTCCAGAAATCGACGAACTCCTCGCGTTTCAATAAATCGTCGATTACGCGCTGGCGCTTGCGGGGAGAGGATTCCCCGGTAGCCTCTCTCCTCGATCCTCTCCCCACTCGTTCCTCGCGGGGAGAGGAAGAAGACTCCGAGAAGAGCGGCTCTTTGAGAAAGGCGCGGACTTTCTCGGGCGTCGGGAGGCAACCGATCACATCCAGATAAACCCGGCGCAGAAATTCCGCGTCCTCGCTCAGAGGCGACGGCGGAATGCGCAACCGGCGCAATTCGGCGAAGACTTTTTCGTCGATGAAATTCTGAGCGGGAAACGCGCTGGCTTCCACGACTGCATCACTCAAAGGAACAGCGACGCGCGCCGCGGCGACCTGGCCGGAGTAACGCACCATGATGCTCGTCAAGCCGCGATCCCGCGTCGTCACGAGGCCGGACGCGTTCACCTCTGCGACGCCATCGTCGTTGGACGTGTAAAGCGCCAGCGGTGTGACGTCTTCCTTCGTGCCATCCGAGAGAGTTGCTGTCACCCGGAGCTCGATGGTTTTGTTCGTCGTTTCGAGCAGAAGGTCGTTTGGCGCCACGGAGATCGCGGTCACACGCAAGTCGCGTGGGCCATACGGAACGCCCGCTGCGATCCAGCGCTTGAGCGTGAAGTAAGCTTCGGAGTCCTTCTTGATGCGTCGTCCGCCGTCGTGATCGATTTGACGCGTGGGCTTGAGCAGGAAGAGACTTGCGTCCGGGGCGGAAAGATCAATACGGCGTCCGGACGACTCGCGTGTGATGGTTTCGTAATCCTTCTCCGAATCGTAACCGAGCAGGCTCAATTTGAATCCGCCCTGGCCGACAGCGGCGCCATGGCAAGCGCCGGCGTTGCACCCGGCTTTCGTAAGAACGGGGAGGATACGCGTGGGGAAGTCGAGGCGAGCATGCTGAACGTCCTCAGCGAAGGCCGTCCAGAACAGCCCCGAAAGCACAGCGACAACGAAGAGCCAGCGCGCCCTTCCCATGAACCAGACGGTAGCGCGAGCTTGTCCCCAGCGAGCTGAGTCGGACGTGTTCCACGCACGTCGAGCGGCTCGCCGGGACGGACTCGCCCTACCAGCGATCGGTTCATGGGCTGCGAGCCTGGGTCTGAAACCAAGGGAACTTCCCATGAACCAGACGGTAGCGCGAGCCTGTCCCCAGCGAGCCGAGTCGGACGTGTTCCACGCACGTCGAGCGGCTCGCCGGGACGGACTCGCCCTACCAGCGATCGGTTCATGGGCTGCGAGCCTGGGTCTGAAACCAAGGGAACTTCCCATGAACCAGACGGTAGCGC
>VHCZ01000140.1 GCA_016871535.1 Verrucomicrobiota bacterium | reverse complement strand
AATGCAACACGGGGGATTTTCAGAGCCGCTTCAATTCAGCTCGCGGCGGTCGCGAACGACTCCACGCGCTCATTCACGCCAAACACCCCAACGTGCTGGACTTATGAAACTGAAAAGACGCGTCCCGAGGATAGCGAGTAGGGCGATGAGTTTTGTTTGCATAAGAGCCTGTCCGAAAATTGCGCGGGGTCCTGCGGCGAGGGATTTTGGCTGTGGCCAAGGCGGCGAGGTCCGAGCATCCCCAACGCGGGCTGTAAGGACCGAGCCAACGCAGGCCACGGACAAAAGACCCGCCGCCCGGAGGGTTTTCGCGCCAAAGGCCGCCTGGCTTCGTTGCTCCTCAGTCGAAGATCCAGGGAGGATATTCTCCTTCGTTGCGCCTCGCCATCCGGCCTTTGGCGCGAAAACAGGACCCCGCGGAATTTTCGGACACGCTCTAAGATGGTGTGTGAGTCGTCTTCATTCCGTAACACGCTCGCCACGGCGAACTCCTGCAAACATTTTGAAGAAATACCCGTTACCGCTCGACAGAACCCCGGTTGCCGCCCTACACCAAAGCCGTCGCAAACGACCGTTTGATGAAGGCTTCCTATCCAAGCGAGAACACGGCGCGAGAGCGTTGGATCGTGGCACGCCGCTCTCAACGCCATGCCGTTGATCCGTCGCAGCCTTACGCGTTTCTCGTGGAGGAAGAGCGCGCCGAGACCGGCGAAGTCGTGGGCGTCGCGACGATCTTTCTGACCAACCGCGAGTGCCCGTGGAAATGCCTGATGTGCGATCTCTGGAAGTACACGCTCACCGAAACCGTGCCCGCCGGTGCAATCCCCGCGCAAATCGATCATGCGCTGGAGACGATTCGGAAACGTAGGGCAGGCATTCTGCCTACCCAAAGACGAACGTCTTCGGAGACCATGCAACAGGGGGTCACGATTGATTCCGCGGCTGGATCAGTTCTGGACAGGCTGGAAGCCTGTCCTACGTTGCGCCAGATCAAGCTCTACAACAGCGGGAGCTTCTTCGATCCGCAGGCGATCCCGGTCGAAGATTACCCGGCCATTGCGGAACGCGTCCGCCCGTTCGAGCGCGTGATCGTGGAATGTCATCCGGCTTTGGTTAACGAGCGCTGTTTGAGGTTCCGGGATTTGATCGCCGATGCCAGCCAACTCGAAGTGGCGATGGGACTGGAAACCGCGAATCCGGACACCCTGGAAAAACTGAACAAGAGGATGACTCTCGAACTGTTTTCCCGCGCCGCCGAATTTCCACGAAAGAACGGAATTGCCCTGCGCGTCTTCATTCTGGTCAAGCCGCCGTTCCTGGACGAGGCCGAGGGACTTTACTGGACCGAACGCTCGCTGGATTTCGCGTTTCAAAACGGCGCGTCCGTCGCTTCGTTGATTCCCACGCGCCCTGGCAACGGGGCGCTGGAAGCACTGGCGGGGCAAGGACAATTCGCGCCGCCGAAATTGTCCACGCTGGAAGCCGCGTTGGCTTACGGCATCAAGCTGAAGAAGGGGCGCGTCTTTGCGGACTTGTGGAATCTGGAACGATTCTCGGATTGTCCCGAATGCTTCCCGGCACGCGCTGAGCGATTGCGGCAGATGAATCTCAAACAAGAGATCTTGCCAGCAGTCGTTTGTGCGCGATGTCACAGCCGATGCCGTTAAATAGTTACAAAGGTTAAATCGTTAAATCGGTCCGGAAAATGAACTTTGGCCGGTCTAGGCCGGTCTAGATGAAACAGGATTTTGACATTGCGGTGGCCGGCTCAGGTTTTGGCGGTTCGTTGATCGCGATGATCGGCCGGCGGCTGGGACGGTCGGTCATCCTGCTCGAACGCTGCAAGCATCCCCGCTTCGCGATGGGCGAATCTTCGACGCCGCTCGCGAACCTTTTGCTGGAAGAACTAGGCGGCCGCTACGATTTGCCTGCGCTGGCCTCTTTGTCCAAATGGGGCGCCTGGCAGAAAGCGCATCCAGAGATTGCGTGCGGATTGAAGCGCGGATTCACGTTCTATCATCATGGCTGGGACAGACCTTTCTCGGACGATTCAACCCGCCGGCGCCAGTTGCTCGTCGCCGCCAGCCCGCGCGATGAGATCGCCGACACGCATTGGTATCGAGCGGATTTCGATCATTTCCTGGTCCGCCAGGCGCAAGAGGTCGGAGTGGATTACGTGGATGAAATCGCTCCGCACAAACTGGAGTTGAACGCTCAAGGGGTCACCGTTGCGGGCGCCCGCCACGGAAAGGAATTCTCCGTGCGCGCGAAATTTCTGATCGACGCCACGGGCCCGCGCGGCTTTGTCCACCGCGCTTTGAATCTGCCGGAGCTGGCCTTCGATCATTTGCCGCGCACGGAAGGACTCTATTCTCATTTCACGAATGTGCAGCGCTGGGACGCCATTCATCCACCCGCTGGCGTTCCACCTTACCCGGTCGATGATGCGGCGTTGCACCATGTCTTTGAGGGCGGCTGGATTTGGGTGTTGCGCTTCAACAATGGGATTACGAGCGCGGGCGTGGCCGCGACAGAATCGGTCGCGCGAAGTCTGCGATTGGAAGAAGGCGCGGCTGCCTGGGAGAGATTTCTGGATCGCCTTCCTTCGGTGCGAGAACAATTCCGGGAGGCGAAACCGGCGTTCGACTTCGTGTATGCGCGGCGGCTTTCGTTTCGCAGCGGCGCGGCGGCAGGGCCGCGATGGGCGTTGCTGCCATCAGCGGCGGGATTTATCGACCCGCTCCTTTCCACCGGCTTCGCGCTCACGCTGCTGGGGATTTCACGTCTGGCGCGAATTATCGAACAAGACTGGGAATCAGGCCGGTTCGCGCAAGGACTGAACGCCTACGCCGCTGAGACGTTCGCGGAATTGCTCGCGGCGGAACGGCTCGTGGCGGCACTCTACGCGAGCATGAAAGATTTCGGCGTATTCTCCCTTCTCTCCCTGCTCTATTTCGGGGCGGTCAGTTACGCGGAAACAGCGCGACGATTAGGCCGGCCGGACCTGGCCGAATCGTTCCTTCTCCACAAGGCAGGCCGATTTGGCTCCCGGCTGGCGCAATGTTGTGATTGGGCCACGCGGGCGTCCCGGAAAGGCTGCTTCACTCAGGAGGAAAAGGACGAGTTTCAAAGAAACGTGTTTGACGCAATCGCGCCGCTCGATTCCGCGGGCCTTTGCGATCGCGCGCGCCGCAACTGGTATCCGATGAAGGCTGAGGATTTGCTCGCCGCGGCTCCCAAATTTGGCGTGGACGTCGCGGAGATAAAAGGTTTGCTGCGCAGAAATGGCTTTGTGATCCCGGAAGGTGAGGCCGAGTAACGGGGTGGAGGAGTCATGGAGTATTGCGTCATGCAGCCTCCCCCAATCCCCCACTCCAATACTCCAGTCCTTGTCCCGCCCTTGCGGGGCCGGGGTCGATGCGATACGCTTGGATCATGAGGATCGGACTGGCGATTATCCTGATGTTGGTTTTGGCAGCATCGGTTTGGGACCCTGCGGCGGCGCAGGAGCAGCCCAGAGCGCGCAAGGTTTACATTTTGCCCATTCGCGAAGAGGTCTCGCCGTCGCTGGTTTATCTGGTCCGGCGCGGGGTCAAGGAAGCGATGGAAGCCAAGGCGGATGTGCTGGTGCTCGACATGGAGACGAATGGCGGTCGCGTGGATACTACCGAAGAAATCCTCGATATTCTGGATCGGTTCACGGGGCAAACGGTGACTTACGTGAACCGCAAGGCGTTTTCCGCCGGCTCGTTTATCGCGTTTGCCACGCAGAAGATTTTCATGGCGCCTCAAAGTGTGATTGGCGCCGCCGCGCCGATCTTGATGGTTCCCGGTGGCGGCCCGACGGAAATGCCGCAAACCATGGAAGCGAAGATGACTTCCGGGATCAGCGCGCTGGTCCGGACCCGCGCCGAAAAAAACGGTTACAACGTCGAGGTCGTCGAAGCCATGATCAACAAGACCAAGGAGCTCAAGATCGACGGAAAAGTTCTCAACGAAAAGGGCCAGATTCTGACTTTGACGAATGTCCAGGCGGAAGAGGAATACGGAGATCCACCCAAACCATTGCTTTCCTCCGGAACCGTTGAGTCGGTGGAAGAGCTCACGGAAAGGTTGGGGTTCGCGGATGCGCAACGCGTGTACATCGAACCGACCGGCGTTGAAAAACTGGGATCGTGGATCAACACGATCAGCCCGCTGCTGCTGATCATCGGGGTGATTGGACTCTACATCGAGTTCAAGACTCCCGGCTTCGGATTGCCGGGGATCATCGGGCTTTGCGCCTTCGCGGTTTACTTCCTGGGGGGATACATCGCGGGTTTGTCTGGGATCGAATGGGTCGCCGTGTTTATGATCGGCCTCGTGCTGTTCATCCTGGAAGTGCTGGTCTTCCCGGGCACGATGGCGCTCGGACTGGCCGGCGCGGCGTTGATTTTCATCTCGATTGTGATGGCGATGGTGGACGTTTATCCGGTCGTGCCGGGAATTCCCTCGCCGATGGCGATGCGCGTCCGTGTGCCTCTGTTTGAAATTGTGGTCAATCTCTCCATCGCGCTTCTGGGTTCCGCGCTGGCGATTTGGACGTTAGGGCGGGTTCTGCCGAAGACATCCGTCTATGGCAGGCTGGTCTCGCGTTCGGCGAGCGGCGAAGCCACGTTGCTCGTGCAGGAACAACAGCAGGCCGAACGCCTGGGGGAAATCGGTATCGCAGTCTCTGTTCTGCGTCCGGGCGGGAAGGCCCAATTCGGCGAGGAAATTCTTGATGTGATTTCGCAAGGCGAAATGATCCCGAAGAACAGCCGCGTCAAAATCATCGGCTACAGCGGCAAGGAAGCGATCGTGGAATTGGCCGGGTGCGGCCCGCTCCGAAGTTGAGCGTGGAGAAACGGCCCACTCTGAAGGCCGTGGTCCGAGGACACAGTTCATGGGAAGTTTCTATGTTTCTATGGTCCCAGGAAACATGCTCACCGCCCATGAACCAAACTGCGCGGACCGCAGCCTTTAGGCCGCTTCCGGCCCCGCTCTGGAGTTTGGCGTTGAAGCGGCCTGAAGGCCACGGTCCGAGGAGACGGTTGATGGGACGCTTCGTTGTTCTACGGTCATGGACCCGTGTTCATCGCCGGTCCATTCGGAGTAGGCCGATCAGGGCTTGGGAGAACCGGCAGCGGGGGCAGTCTCGGTGCCTTCGCCAGGCGCGGTTCCTTTTTCCAGAGATTCCCTGGAACGGCGCGGATCACGACTGGATGGACCGGGCGGCTTGCGAGCATCACGCGATCTGTTGCCTTCATCGAACTTCTTCTGCTGGTCAGGCGTCAGTTCCGCGCGAATACTTGTTCGGAGTTTGCGGTGCTCTTCGTGAGCGGTGTCCCAGATTTTCTTGGTGCGTTCGCCGCTCTCGCGCCAGATTTGTTCGATCTTGGTTCTCTGGGGGGGCGTCAGTTCGAGTTCGCGCTGCAAGCGGTCCACGTAGTCGCCACGCTGCCTGGGACCCGAAGAAAACTGTGGGCCTCGGCTTTGCGGAGGGAGCGGTTCGGTCCTGAGACTCGCGACTTGAAAGCCCGTGACGACACCGGAGCAGAAAATGACTGCCGCGGCGAGAATGACTTTCCAAGCTTTCACCAGGATTCTTCGAGGCTGGCGAGCGGGGCCATGACCTGGTTCTCCAAGGCGACGGCCAAGTTATCGCTGCTGCCCTTGGCAGAATGCGACGAGACCGTCGCCCACACCGTGAGCGCCAGCGTCAACGCGACGCAGGGCGCGGCCGCTCTCCAGAGAAGACGACCCCAGAGAGCCCAAACATCCACGAAGGCTTCTTTCGCGATCCGGGCTATGATTCGCTTCTCGAACGCATACGGAACATCGTCGCGTGGCGGTGTAGCTCGGGCGGCGGCGAATAGCTTTTTCTGCAACTCCAACGTGTTCATATTGGGTCAACGGACTCAGACGGCCATGAAACAGTAGCGGTTACACATACCCTTTTCGAATCATCTTTTCCAGTACCTTGCGCATTTCCGCTCGAGCGCGAAACGCGCGGACCTTGACCAAGGGCACGGACCACCCGGTCAGCCTGGAAATCTCCTTGACCGATCTTTCCTCAATCTCCAGCAAGGTCAGTATCAAGCGGGCCGGCGGCGTCAACTTGGCCAGCACCTTCGCGACGATTTCCCGCGCCGCGGCCGCGGATTCATTTTTGGACGAAGGGTCGGCCACGAACTGCTCCAGCCAGTTCGTTTCCTCAGTCGTCACGTCAGAAAAGGTCATTTCCCGGTTCCGTTGATGGGCGCGGAGAAAATCGTAACAGGTCCGGACCGCCAACCGCATAAGCCAATGCTCGAAAGGTGCTTCCCCCCGATAACTGGCAAGTTTCTGATACGCCTTGATGAAAACTTCCTGGACAATGTCCTCCACTTCGCTTTCCCGCCGCGCATACCGGCGCGCCGTCGCGAAGATGCGGGGTTGATACTTTTTGACCAACGGCTCGAAACTCGCAACGTCCCCTCGCCGTACCGCTGCGATCAGTTCCGCGTCGTTGATGTCCATCGGCGCGGAATCTGGCACAGGGGCCGGGCCGAAAAAAGCGAAAAGCCGAGCGGCGATGGAACGGAGTGGTGGAGTAATGGAGTAGTGGAGTGCTGGAGTCCTTTACTCCAATACTCCAAACACTCCATCACTCCCCCCCTCCACTCCTTTTTGCAGGTTGACACTCCCGGCGGCCAAAACTACTCTCCGCCCCTGTCCGGGCACTGCCCTTGGTTTGAAACAACCCGCAGGCCCTGTATCCTGGAGAGGAAGTGATCATGCTTTGACAGAAATTAAGCTCAAGAAAGGCGAATCGGTAGAGAAAGCCTTGCGCCGATTGAAGAAACGAATCGATCGGGAAGGCACCTTGAAGGAAGCGCGCAATCATCGCCACTTCGAGAAACCGAGCGAGAAACGCCGCCGCAAAATGAAGACGGCCCGGTTCTCGGCGATGCTCAGCGCGCGTTACGCGGATCTTTAACGGAAGCCGGATTTGCAGGGCCGAGTGCCGTCTCTTAAGCCCAGGCGCTCGGCTCTTTTTGTTTTGTTTATGTATTCTCTTTCTACCTGCTGGAATTCCCACCGCCACACGGACGGCCGCGCCATGCTGCGCGAGATCCGGGATTTGGGCTTCGATTACGCCGAACTCAGCCATGGCATTCGCATCAGCCTGTTGCCGGGGGTCATTGAGGCGGTTGATGCCGGAGAAATCAAGATTTCCACGCTGCACAACTTTTGTCCGCTGCCCATCGGCGTGAACCACGCAGCGCCGAACCTTTTTCGGTTCAGCTCCCTGGACGCGCGCGAGCGCGAAAACGCCTTTCGCCATTCGATGAAGACCCTCGAAACGGCGGCGCGGCTCAAGGCCCGGCTCGTCGTCCTTCACCTGGGCAGCATCGAAATGAAGGAATACACGGATAAGCTGATTGAGATCATCGAAAGCGGGGGCAAGGAAAGCCCGAAGTACCAGCGTTTGTGCGAAGAGGTCGAAGCCAAACGCGAACAGAAGAAGGAAAAGTACATCGAACAATCCTACGCGATGTTGAGGCGCCTCATCCCCGAAGCCGAAGCGCGCGGCTTGAAACTCGGCATCGAGAATCGCGAGGCGTTGGAGGAAATCCCCTTGGACAGTGATTTCGTTTTCCTCTTCAAAGACATCACCAGCCCGGCTGTTCGTTACTGGCACGACACAGGCCACGCTCAGATCAAGGAAAACCTCGGCTTCATCCATCACGCGATGCACCTGGGATCGATGGCGGAGCATCTTGAGGGATTTCACATCCATGACGTGGTATTTCCGGCCCAGGATCATGTTCCGCCTGGCGCGGGAACCATCGACTTCGCCGCGCTCAAGCCGTACGTGCGCAGCGATCACCTCAAGATCTTTGAATTTGGCCCCGGCGTGCCGGCGGAAGACCTCCGCGCAGGCGTGGAACACGTGAAATCGATTTGGGGCGCAGAGTGAAGCGAGGCCTCGGTTGATTGGGAAGAGCTGTAGTTCAAAAATCCGAATTCCGAAATCTCGAAATCAGAAACAGACCCGAATTCCCAAGGCCGCGGTGCCAAACTTGCCCAACATGTGTTTCCCGGATTGCCGAACTGGAATCTTTGAGATTGTTTCGAGCTTCGGATTTCGGATTTCGGATTTTCCTTGCGGCGTCCCTGGTTCGCTTTCCTCCCCGGCCCACCGGGATTTCCCAGGATGAATGCGGGGGGCAAGACATTCGGGATCTTCTGGCGCCTGGCCGTTGGAGGAATTCTGTTGGCCTGGATTTTCCACAGCATCTTCATGGTGGAGGGCCGGCAAATCTGGAAGGACGCGGGCCAGACTTGGGAGCAGCTCTCGCGCGGGAAACAATGGTCTGTGGCCTGGTCACACGGCCCCGGCAAACTCTGGAGCACCCTGAGTCTTGTCGGTGTCCCAGGCCTGGTCCTTTCGCTGGTCTGCATGGGGATGACGATTTTGCTGGGGGTCATCCGCTGGCGCATGGTGCTTCGACTCCAGGGCTTGAATCTGTCGTTTGGACGGGCCGCGGAAATCTCGTTGGTGGCCCATTTTTTCAACTCTTTCCTGCTCGGCTCAACCGGCGGCGACCTGCTCAAGGCTTATTACGCCGCGCGGGAAACCCACCATAAGAAAGCCGAAGCCGTGACGACGGTCTTCATCGACCGGCTGGTCGGGTTGTTTGCGATGCTGCTCTTCGCCTGCCTGATGATCGTGGCGAACCTCCCGCTCGTGCGCGGGAACGCCTCCCTTCGGGCTCTGGCTTTCTTCATTGGCCTGATGATGCTGGGCTGCGCCACCGCCGTGGGCCTCTCGCTTTGGGGCGGCGTTTCCCGATGGTGGCCAAAAGCGCGGCCTTGGTTGCGTCACTGGCCCAAAGGCGAGCTGTTCGAGCGCGGTCTGGATGCGGCGCGCCTGCTGGGCAAGAACCCGGTTCTCCTCGCCGAGGTGCTCCTTCTCTCCATGGCGCTGAACGTGTTTTGCGTGCTGCAAGTGATGGCTTTGGCCTGGGGCCTTGGTCTCTCGATTCCGGCCCGGGCGCTTTTCGTCGTCGTCCCGGCGATTGTGTGCATCTCTGCGATGCCGATCTCGCCCAGCGGCCTGGGCGTGCGCGAAAACCTTTACGTGCTGGCTTTGGGCGTGCCCGAAGTCAACGTGGAAGCGACGGCTGCGCTCGCCCTCTCGTTGCTGGCCTACGCAGGCAGTCTTCTCTGGAGTACTCTGGGCGGGATTGTGTATGTTGTGCGCAAAGATCGCGACCGGCTGGGTGAGGTTGCCGAAACCGCAGGCCAAACGCACCTTTCGCCTTGAGAACGCAGAAGCTTTGAACCTTGAACCTGGAACTTTGAACCTTGAACTTCGAACTTCGAAGGACCTTGGAGGTTCGATGTTCGCTTGAGACCGGCCAAACCGCTGAAGCCCATCCATGGATAAGTTGCTGCTCATCGACGACGAAACGGACGTTCAATATTCGTTCCGCCGAATCTTCGACTCGCCCGAAGTCCAGATCACTACCGCGTCCAGCGGCGAGGAGGGCCTCAAGATCATCCCCAAACTCAAGCCCGACCTCGTCATCATGGACGTGCGCATGGGCGGAATCAGCGGCCTTGAGACGTTGCGCCGCCTCCGCCAGCTCGATGCCAAATTGCCCGTCATCATCATGACCGCCTACGGCACCACCCAGACCGCCATCGAGGCCATGAAGCTGGGCGCTTACGATTATCTGCTCAAACCGTTCGACGTGCCCAAACTCAAGCAGATCATTGCCGCGGCGCTGAACGCCGCGCGCGTCATGCGCCAGGTGGTTTCTTATCAACCGCTGCTGCAATCCGAGGATTACGCCCTGGGCATCATTGGACGCAGCCAGAGCATGCAGAATGTTTTCAAGTTGATCGGCCAGCTCGCCAATTCCGACGCCACGGCGTTGATCACCGGCGAAAGCGGCACGGGCAAAGAGTTGGTCGCGCGCGCCATCTATCATCACAGCCGCCGCCACGAACAACCTTTTGTCGCCATCAATTGCGCCGCCATCCCGGAGAATCTCCTGGAAAGCGAATTGTTCGGCCACGAGAAAGGCGCGTTCACCGGCGCGGTCGCCCAGCGCATCGGCAAGTTTGAGCAATGCCACGGCGGCACAATCTTCCTCGACGAAATCGGCGACATGACGCTGCAGACGCAGACCAAAATCTTGCGCGTGCTCCAGGCGGGCACGTTCGAGCGCGTGGGAGGCAATCAAGCGGTTCAGGTCGATGTCCGCGTCATTGCCGCCACGAACAAGGCCGTGGAGCAAGCGGTCGCAGCGCGGGAGTTTCGCGAGGATCTTTTTTACCGATTGAATGTCGTGCGCATTCATCTCCCGCCGTTGCGCGAGCGGCGCGAGGACATTCCGCTTCTCGTCAATTACTTCCTGAAAAGAATCGCCCAGAGCCAAAATCAGTCGCCGAAATCCATCGCGCCGGAAGCCGTCGCGGCGTTGGAGAGATTTCATTGGCCGGGCAACGTTCGAGAACTGGAAAACGTCATCCGCCGCGCGCTCGTTGTGGCCAAGGGCGAAGTGATCCTGCTGGATGACTTGCCGGTGGAAGTCGTATCCGCGGCGGCGGTCGCACCCGCGCCGTCGAGCGCCGCGGTCCCGGCGGCAAGCGAACCGGAGAACGTCGCTTCGCTCGCGCAGGCTTTGTTTCAATGGGCGCGGCAGGATCCCAAGTTGAAGATCATCCCCGCCGTGGAACGCGAGCTGATTATCAATGCCCTGGCTGAAACCAAAGGCAACCAGGTGCAAGCCGCCAGGCTCCTGGGCATCACTCGCGCCACCCTTCGGAAACGGATCGACAAGTTCGGCATCAAGCAGGAGCTTTCGATTCGGTAGCGGTCTCTACCCGACCTCGATCCGCACCGGGGATTCCCTGGGGCTCTCTTTCGCATTCTCCCCGGATTCTCGCCGGTTGCGAATTCTCCCATCGTGTCTTGCACAACATGCGGCCGCGGTGCGAAGCGGAGCTTATTATTAGCAGTGAGTTTCCCGCGGGTCGCTCTCACAGCGAACAATGGAAAACAGTTTTGACGTCGCAGCGCTGGCTGCGGTTAGTGGCGAAGGAACGGGAGCCGGAGCGTTTGTCCAGGTCTTGCGCAATGAACTTCAGCGGGCCCGGCGCGTGTCAGCTTCACCGGACTTCGACTCCGCCCAGTCCGCCGATCTCCGTTCCTTCAACGCCGTCGGGCGCCGCAACCATCGCCTTCGATCTGGTGGCTTCCGCTTCCCAATCCAAGACCATCGCGGAACTGGACAGATTCGCGGAGAGAGCAGAAGAAAACCGCACCCAGGCCCAGGCACACCTGCGGACCCTCGAAGACTCCGTTGCCAGTGTTCAGCGATCCAAATCCTTCATGCTGGAATTGGCCGACCGCAACTAATAATAAGAGCGTTACTTCCCAGGGCGTTTGGCGGGCGGGACCCAGTTCTTGTGCCAGTCGATGCTCCAGAGCTTCTCCAGCTTCACCAACTCGGAGTGGCCATCGACGAACCCAATGTTGATGGCCCCGGGCAGATCGTTCTTCGGATTGAATATCTGCCCCCGACGCCAGGTGTTGTTTGCCCCGTGACGCGGCAGCGTGACGCGGACCATCGCGCCGGCGAAATCGTCACCGGTGAAAAGATCGCGGGCCGGCGGGTCGTTGGGTTGGGGCCAGGTATCGATCCAATTGCTGTCCGGGATGACCGGCGCGGTGGACGGCCTGGGGCAATCGGCTTCGTTTCGGTATTTCTTCACCTTTTGATCGGGCGAGCTGAAAAAGGGATCGTCATCGCCGTAAAACCATCCATTGAAGGCGTAGCTGCCTTCGTAATCGATCCCCTTCGATCCCGTCCAAAGCCACGTTTGATTCAGCGAGCCGCTGCTGGCATGACGGCGTTTGGATTTGCTGGCGGCGGGCGGCGCTGACGGACAGATGCGAGACTGGTTGATGCCGCCGTAATTGGTCGCCAGGACCGTGACCCACAGCGCGTTGTCCATGTAAGCCGTGGCCTGCCCGTTGTACGGGACGGGCTTGGCAAAGTCGTTCAGATACATGAACGTCGCCAGGGTCAGGGTTTTGGTGTTGTTGATGCACTTGATCTGATGGGCCTTGGATTTCGCTTTCGCCAGCGCCGGCAGGAGCATGCTGGCCAGAATGGCAATAATGGCGATGACGACGAGCAGTTCGATCAGCGTGAAGCCGGAACGCCGGCGGTGAGAGAAGAGAAGCGTCTTCATGGGTTTCGAGATCGGTTGTTCCCCGGAGCGATTCGCGACCAACCGAGAAAACTGAACGCGACCGGAGAGATTGATTGAAGTGGATTGAGGATCGCTTTGGGTTTTGGCTAGCAGTTCCTTAAAGGTCAAAGCGCTCATTTCCGTGTTGGCAAAGTGCCAGAATGCCGCAGGCCGGTCAAGCGGGGGCTTCTCGGTTGCGCCTAGCCAACGGCTGTTTCAACCAGGAAGCCGCCCTTCAGTTGCAACTCAACAAACCGCCGGATCACGCGGATTGCGCGGATATGGAAACCAGTTCACCCACGCAGATCATCCGCGCTCATCCGCGAAATCCGCGGTCAAAAAATCCTGGTGAGACACATCACTGGCAAAGTCGAGTCGTGTTCAATTGCCTCGCCGGAATTTGCTTTTTTGAAACGCCGTGAATGAGAGACTTGCGCCGGTGCAAATGACCACGCTGACCAACCTCGACGCCGTCCGAAACGAATTTCCCGCGCTGAAACGCGAACATGCCGGCCAGCCCCTCGTCTATTTCGATGCGCCAGGCGGCACTCAAGTCACGCGTCGCTGCCTCGACCGCATCGTCGATTACCTCACGCGCTGCAACGCCAACACGCACGGCGCATTCGCCACCGCTGTCGAAAGCGACGCCCTCATTGCCGAGGCGCACGAAGCCGCCGCCGATTTCTTGAACGCGCGCAGCGCCGACGAAATTGTCTTTGGCCAGAACATGACCAGCCTCACGTTCGCGCTCAGCCGCAGCCTCGGCCAATGGCTCAAGGCAGGCGACGAAATCATCCTGACGCGGCTGGACCATGACGCGAACTTTTCTCCCTGGTGGCTCCTGGCGCACGAACGCGGCGTCAAAGTCAACGTCGTGGACATCAACCCGGACGATTGCACTTTGGTGATGGCCGACTTCGAGCGGTTTCTCGGCCCGCGCACGAAATGGGTCGCCGTCGGGTACGTGAGCAACGCCGTCGGCACGATCAACCCGGTCAAACAGATCGTCGCGATGGCCCACGCCGCGGGGGCGCTGGCGTTTGTCGATGCCGTGGCAGCCGCGCCGCACTTGCCCATCGACGTGCAGAGCCTGGACGCCGATTTTCTCGCGTGCTCGCCCTACAAGTTCTGGGGCCCTCATCAAGGCATTCTCTATGGCAAATACGATCTGCTCGACCGCTTGCCCGCGTACAAAGTCCGCCCGGCCGAAGACAAGCCGCCGCACAAGTTCGAGACCGGCACGCAGAGCTTCGAGAATCAGGCGGGATTGATCGGAGTGATGGAGTATTTGGAGTGGTTGGCGGATTCCTGCGTTCCAGCCATAAAGATGGTAGGGACGGATTCCACTCCGTCCCTGACTACATTTGACCATCGAACAGGTAACATCAGGGACGCGGTGGAACGCGTCCCTACCAATTGGGGACCGGTGGACTGTTCCGAGAAGCAGAAGGATTTCTCCGCGCCCGCGACGGGACAAACCTGGCGCTCGGCCCGTTCGGCGAAGCTTCACTCCGCCATGCGCGTCTCGCAGCTCTACGAACAGCAACTCGTCGCCTATCTGATCGAGCAAATCCTCGCCATCGACGGCGTGCGTTTCTTTGGAATTCGCGAAAAGGAACGCGCGGAAGAGCGCGCCCCAACCATCGCCATCAGGTATGAGAATGAGCACCCGCGCGCTACTGCCGAACGCCTTGCGCGAGCCGGCATTTGCGTTTGGGACGGCAACTATTACGCGATCAACCTGAGCGAACGCCTCGGCGTGGAGAGCACGGGAGGCATGCTGCGCATCGGCCTGACGCACTACAATACCCGTGAGGAGATCGACCGGCTGGTAGCGGCGCTCGTGGCTTAAAGAATTTCTTCACAGCTTCTCACTCCGGCCAGTTGGGCCGCAGCCAGGTGAAGCAGATGCGACGGCTGTGGTATGGGCTTTCTGCAAGCTGCGGAAGCGGAGCGACTCCGCCGTGAGCTTCTCCGCCACGTCCGCAAGCATCTTGCCGATCTCGGATTTCAGGCCCCAATTTCGCGGTCGATTCCGTCTGCGGCCACGGTTGCGGCCACCTTCAGCGCTTCCTCGGCCTTTTTCTCCTCGGTCTTCCGCTCTGGATTCAGTTCGGCCTGGCGTTTGGCCTCAAGCTGCTTCGCCAACGCCTGATAGGCTTCGAGCATTTCCTGCTTTGTGTTCTTGTCGGAAAGTTTCTTTACGGTGGGTTCGGGCAAAGCTGTTCCTTTCTTAACGCATCGCTCAACCTGACGGTCACCGTGTCATCCATTTCACGCAAGAGAAAGCGGAAACCAGTCCTACCATCCTACCAATGCGTCAACGACCCATCGGGTCGGACGAACACATTCCGCCGGCCCGGCTGCGTCACTTCACCGATCTGCGTCAGCAATTTCATCTCCGCGGTGACTCCGAGGCCGGGGCGATCGTTCGTGTAGGCTTTGCCGTCTTTGAAATCCAGGCATGCGGGCAAGTAATCGATGGGCCGGCCGCCGTAGTTGTATTCCATGATCACTGGGCCGGAGAACGTGGACAGGCAATTGACCAGCGCCGCCGTGGCGATCGGGCCGGTGAAATGCGGAATGATCCCCACGGCGTGCGTCTCGCACATCGCCGCAATCTTCATCATCTCGGTGATGCCGCCGACGTTCGGGAGCGTGGCGCGGATGTAATCGATGTCGTGATTCTCCACCAGCCGGTTGAAGTCCCAGCGTTGTCCCCATTCTTCGCCATGCGTCAGCGGCACGGTGGTCATCTGCCGGAGCTTGGGCAAATCCTGGTGCGCGTGTTCGTCGCGCACGGGGTCCTCGACGAAATACGGCTCGAACTCCTCGATCAATTTGCAGGCGCGCAGGGCGTCGCTGAAATCGAAACGCTGGTGGAAATCGATGCACCAATCGCCATTCGGACCGACCCCTTCACGGACCTCTTTGGCGTCCGCCGCGACTTTGCGCACGCGTTCGTGTGAGTTGAACACACCGCCAATTTGAGTGTCGCCGGCGCCCATCCGAAAAGCCCGGTAGCCGGCCTCCATTGTGGCACGCGCCCGTTCCTTCAAACTCAGTCGCGCGCCTTGCTGTCCACCGGCGGGCCGAACGCCGCCCGTGGCGTAGCACTCGCAGAAATTCCGCGTGCTGCCGCCGAGCAGTTCGTGCGCGGGCAAGCCGAGCGCCTTGCCTTTGATGTCCCAAAGCGCCAGGTCCATCGCGCCCAGGGCATGAACTTTTTCCCGGCCCGGCGGATAAAACCAGGCGATGTACATCTCTTGCCAGATCGCTTCGATCTTGAACGGGTTCTTGCCGATCAACGTCCCGGCGCACTGTTCCAATGT
Organism: Verrucomicrobiota bacterium; assembly: GCA_016871535.1. NCBI lineage: Bacteria > Pseudomonadati > Verrucomicrobiota > Verrucomicrobiota bacterium. The sequence continues at coordinate 626 of VHCZ01000140.1, read as the reverse complement.
ATCCTTGGAGCCGCCTTCGCCGATGCCGGTGATGCCGATGTCGGTCTCAACCGTGACGACCATGTTGCTCTGGTTGAAAAGTTCGTTGAGGTTCGGCGGGCGGTAGATTCGGACGCGTGTGATCTTCGCTTTGGGCAAAGCCGCCTCGGTTTTGAACGGCCAGATCGAGGCCGTGGCAGGCGCCAACATCAGGGACTTCAGAAATGTTCGTCGGTTCATACTGTTTTCCTCTCCATGCAGCGGGTTGCTCGCTAAGTGGTCATAGACATAAATACGATGACGACTAAGTTTTGGTGAGGCGGCAACGATAGTCGCTGCGAAGACTTCCGAGCAAGGGAAAAGGCCGCAGTCCCGATTGTAATCTGCCCTATCGCCGATTTGCCATCGGCCGGCGTCGATGATTTGCAACGCGGCGCATCCACAAGTTGTCGGTGACCCGTAGCGCAGATTACAAATAATTACAAATACGCGCGACGCAGCGGGGCTTGGGCCAGACCATGGGGTGCGACTTTTTCTGTCGGTCGCTCTGAGGTGATTTACCCCTCAAAAGAAAAGGGGAGGTGAGATGATTTGGCACTTGTACTTTTCTGTACTGTGTATAATTAAGCAGTTCGTGAAAACCAATT